>JASLGB010000321.1 GCA_030150315.1 Dokdonella sp.
TACATTCTGTCCAAGGACGAGGGCGGTCGCCACACGCCGTTCTTCAAGGGCTATCGTCCGCAGTTCTACTTCCGCACGACGGACGTGACGGGTGCGTGCGAGCTGCCGGAAGGCGTCGAGATGGTGATGCCGGGCGACAACGTCAAGATGGTCGTGACGCTGATCGCGCCGATCGCGATGGACGAAGGTCTGCGCTTTGCGATCCGCGAAGGCGGCCGCACCGTCGGCGCCGGCGTCGTCGCCAAGATCTTCGAGTAAGCATCAATCTCCGCGACATCGCCATGATGTCGCGGACTTGATGGGCGGGCGCATCGCGGACCGGTGCGCCCTTGCCATTTCAACGACGGTTTGAATACGCCAGTAGCTCAATTGGCAGAGCAGCGGTCTCCAAAACCGCAGGTTGGGGGTTCGAGTCCCTCCTGGCGTGCCATTTAGAGTCCCACCGAAGGCCTCGCCGGGATGCAGGGTTTTCGCCGGGGACGACGGTTGAAGCAGGACTCCATGAACGCAAAGATCGAAAAAGCCGGCGGCACGAACGCGCTCGACATCGTCAAGCTGACGCTCGCCGCGGTGCTGCTGGTGGCGGGCATCGTCGCCTACTACTACTTTGCCGGCACGTGGAACGGCTGGGCGCGCTTCGGAGTGATGGTTCTTGGTCTCGTGGCAGCGGCCTCGGTGGCTGCGTTCACGCCACTGGGCCGTTCGGTGCGCGAATATCTTTCGGAATCGCAGTTCGAGCTGCGCAAGGTCGTATGGCCGACGCGCGAAGTGGCGCTGCGCACGACGGCGGTCATTCTGGTTGTTGTCGTCATCCTCAGTTTGCTGCTTGGCCTGATCGACTTCTTCCTGAAGTGGATCGTGCTCGACACCCTCCTCAAGTTCGGAGGCTGAGTCGATGGCAAAGCGCTGGTATGTGATTCATGCCTATTCCGGTTTCGAGCAGGCGGTAGCGCGCTCCCTCAAGGAGCGGGTCGCCCGTGCCGGCATGGAAGAACGCTTCGGTGAAGTGCTGGTTCCCACCGAGGAAGTGATCGAAATGCGCGGCGGCAAGAAGCGCCGCAGCGAGCGCAAGTTCTTCCCCGGCTACGTGCTGGTGCAGATCGAGACGCACGACGAAGGCAAGGCAATCAAGATCGACGACGAATCCTGGCACCTGGTCAAGGAGACGCCGAAGGTCATGGGCTTCATCGGCGGCACCGCCGATCGTCCGTTGCCGATCAAGGATTCCGAGGCCGACAGCATTCTCCGTCGTGTTCAGGACGGCGCCGACAAGCCGCGCCCGAAGGTCCTGTTCGAGCCCGGCGAGATGGTGCGCGTCATCGACGGTCCCTTCAACGACTTCAATGGCGTTGTCGAGGAAGTCAACTACGAAAAGAGCCGCCTGCGCGTGGCAGTCCTGATTTTCGGACGTTCCACCCCGGTCGAACTCGAGTTCGGGCAGGTCGAGAAAGCGTAAGCGTCGCCGCACAGGCGGCGCTTTCATGACGAGCCCGGCATGGAGGCCGGACTGTTCTTCGCGGCCATGGCTGGCCGCATAAACAGCGGAGGAGTCCCGCAGCCGTTCCGCGGCGTGCAGACGCTTGAACTCCAGGAGCAAAACCATGGCAAAGAAAGTAGTTGGTTACATCAAGCTGCAGGTCAAGGCCGGGCAGGCCAATCCGTCGCCGCCCGTCGGTCCTGCGCTCGGTCAGCGCGGCCTCAACATCATGGAGTTCTGCAAGGCGTTCAACGCAGCCACGCAGAAGCTCGAGCCGGGTCTGCCGATCCCCGTGGTCATCACGGCCTATTCCGATCGCACCTTCACCTTCATCACCAAGACGCCGCCCGCGACGATCCTTCTGAAGAAGGCCGCCGGCATCACGTCCGGTTCGAAGCGTCCGAACACGGAGAAGGTGGGCAAGATCTCGCGCAAGCAACTTGAGGAAATCGCGAAGGCGAAGGAGCCCGATCTGACTGCAGCGGATCTGGAAGCGGCTGTCCGCACGATTGCGGGCAGCGCCCGCAGCATGGGTCTGACGACGGAGGTCTGAACATGAGCACGAAGATCAGCAAGCGTTACCAGGCCCTCGCGAAGACGGTTGTGCCGGGCAAGACCTACGCGGTCGAAGAAGCAATCAAGATCGTCAAGGACGGCGCCAAGGCGAAGTTCCCGGAGTCGGTCGATGTGGCCATCCGTCTGGGCATCGACGCGCGCAAGTCCGATCAGGGTGTGCGTGGCTCGACCATGCTGCCGCACGGCACCGGCAAGACCGTCAAGGTCGCCGTGTTCTGCCCCCCGGGCGAGAAGGCTGAGGCGGCCAAGGCCGCTGGCGCCGACGCCGTTGGCATGGACGATCTTGCCGAGAAGATGCAGGCGGGCGATCTCGACTACGGTCGCGTGATTGCGACGCCGGACGCGATGCGCGTCGTCGGCAAGCTCGGCCAGCTGCTCGGTCCGCGTGGCCTGATGCCGAACCCGAAGGATGGCTCGGTGGCTGCCGACGTCGTCACCGCGGTCAAGAACGCGAAGGCAGGCCAGGTCAAGTTCCGCAACGACAAGGCCGGCATCATCCACTGCTCGATCGGCAAGGCCAGCTTCGAAGTCTCCGCACTGAAGGACAACCTCAGCGCGCTGCTCTCGGACCTGATCAAGGCCAAGCCGGCGACGGCGAAGGGTGTCTTCGTGCAGAAGGTGTCGCTTTCGAGCACGATGGGCGTCGGCGTGCCGGTCGATCCTTCGACCGTCTCGAGCTGATGCCGGCGGCGATGACTCGCCGCTGAAAAATCAAGGGACGCGGCGACGCAAGTCGTCGCGTCCAAGTCTTTTGCGGCGGAACGCGCTACAATGGTCTGTTCCGTTGCCGAATTTTGAGGGCGCTCCGCGCAAGCGGAGGCCGTCAAAGACCGCAGGCGGCCACATCGGCGTGATCGGGAAGCAGGGAAGCGTGCGGTTGCACGGAATCTCCCGTCCTCGTCGAAACGGCCTCAAAAGTCCAGCCTGCGTAGATGGTGTCGCCTCCTGGAAGTTCTGGTTCAGAAGCCTCTGGGCAGATCCAGTCAGATAGGCCACCACCGGGACGTTGTCTGCGTCCCCGGCGTCCAGGAAGGATGCCGTTCAGGACCGCAAGTGGCAATGCCACGAGCGGAGTTCAATTGGAGGAGTGCTAATGGCTCTCAATCTGTCCCAGAAGAAAGAAGTTGTCGCTGAATTGGCGCAAGTCGCTGCTTCGGCACACTCGCTTATCGCTGCCGAGTATGCGGGCATCACGGTCGAGCAAATGACCGCGATGCGCAAGAAGGCGCGAGACTCGGGCGTGTTCTTGAAGGTTGTCAAGAACACCCTGGCCTCGCGTGCCGTCGAAGGCACCGATTACGAGTGCGCCAAGGATTCGCTGGTCGGACCTCTGCTCTACGCCTTCTCGAAAGAGGAGCCGGGTGCGGCGGGTCGCCTGATCAAGGAATTCTCCAAGGGCAACGACAAGCTGAAGGCGAAGGTCGTCGTCGTCGGTGGTCAGGCCTATCCGGCCAGTCATGTCGACGTGCTGGCTTCGCTGCCCACGCTCGAGCAGGCGCTCGGCATGCTGGCTCGGGTCCTCGCGGAGCCCGCGGCCATGTTCGCCCGCGCGGTCAAGGCGGTTGCCGACAAGCAGGGTGGTGGCGAAGAAGAAGTCGCCGCGCCGGCCGAAACGGCCTGATCCGGCAACTGCCGGTTCGCTGAACCCTTTCCAGAATAAATTTCACCGAGGTAAATGCAATGTCCGTTACCAACGAGCAGATCGTCGAAGCCATCGCCGCCAAGTCGCTGATGGAAGTCATGGAGCTGGTCAAGGCGATCGAAGAGAAGTTCGGCGTCTCCGCCGCGGCTCCGGTCATGGTTGCTGCCGGCGGCGCCGCTGCGGCCGCTCCGGTCGAGGAGCAGACCGAGTTCACCGTCGTGCTGAAGAGCGCGGGTGACAAGAAGGTCGACGTGATCAAGGCCGTCCGCGCCATCACCGGCCTGGGCCTGAAGGAAGCCAAGGACCTCACCGAGGCCGGTGGCGTCCTGAAGGAAGGCGTGTCGAAGGACGACGCTGCGAAGTTCAAGAAGGATCTCGAGACCGCTGGCGCGACCGTCGAGGTCAAGTGATCTCAGGATGAAGTCATCCCGGCTGCCCAGGGATTGGGCGGCGATCCGGGATCCACGACGGCGGGGTGTCGCAAAAAACACCCCGGCGTTGCTGGAACCCGCCCATCGCCGGAATGACGAACCCGAAGCCTGGGGGCGAAAGCTTCCGGGCTTTGCCCGTTGCGAAAGAGTGCGCAGCGGCCATGGGAAAGCGCGGAAATACCCCCATTTCGGGTGCCCCGCGTTTTCCGATGTCCGCTTTCCCCTTCCGGTTTTCTCCCCGGCGATTCGCCGTCGCCGCACGCTGTACGAGGTGAGCTCCTCATGACTCAGACGACCTATTCCTTCACCGAAAAGAAGCGCATCCGCAAGGACTTCGGCAAGCGTCCGCCGGTTCTGGATGTCCCATTCCTGCTCGCCATCCAGGTCGATTCCTATCGTGAGTTCCTGCAGGCCGACACGGATCCGAACCAGCGCGAGGACAAGGGTCTCCACGCCGCGCTTCGATCGGTGTTCCCGATCACGAGCTATTCCGGCAGCGCCGCCCTGGAGTACGTGAACTACCGCCTTGGCGAACCGCCGTT
>JASLGB010000030.1 GCA_030150315.1 Dokdonella sp.
GAAAAATTCAAGGAGGCCAAGGAGGCCTACGACGTCCTGTCCGATCCGGGCAAGCGCGCCGCCTACGACCAGCACGGACACGCCGCCTTCGAACACGGCGGCATGGGTGGCGGTGGCGGTTTCCACGGCGATGTCGGCGACATCTTCGGCGATATTTTTTCCGACATCTTCGGCATGGGCGGCGGTGGCCGCGGTCGCGCGCGGCGCGGCTCCGACCTGCGCTACCTGATCGAACTCGATCTCGAGGAAGCCGTGTTCGGCATCGAGAAGCAGATCGAGGTGCCCACCCTCGTCGAGTGCGATACCTGCGACGGCAGCGGTTCGAGCAACGGCAAGACCTCCACCTGCTCGACCTGTCGTGGCCAGGGCCGCGTGCGTATGCAGAACGGCATTTTCTCGATCCAGCAGGCCTGTCCGCACTGCGGTGGCGCCGGCAAGGTCGTGACCGATCCCTGCCGCGACTGCGGCGGCGAAGGCCGCACGCATTCCGAGCGCACCTTGTCGATCAAGATTCCGGCCGGCGTCGACAACGGCGACCGCATCCGTCTTGCCGGTCAGGGCGAAGCCGGGCCGAGCGGTACCGTGCCGGGCGACCTCTACGTCGAGGTGCGCGTGCGCGAACATGCGATCTTCCAGCGCGAGGGCGACGACCTGCACTGCGAAATTCCGATCCGCTTCGCGCAGGCGGCGCTCGGCGCCACGCTGAAAGTTCCGACCCTCGGCGGTGAAGCCGAAATCGCTGTGCCTGCGGAAACGCAAACCGGCAAGCTGTTCCGCCTGCGCGGCAAGGGCGTGAAGTCCGTGCGCAGCGGGCGCACCGGCGATCTGCTGTGCCGCGTCTCGGTCGAGACACCGGTGCGGCTGACCGCCGAGCAGCGCGAGCTGCTGCAGAAGTTCGAGGCGACTTTCGATGGCGAGTCGGCGTCGGCGCATTCGCCGCGCACGAGCAACTGGCTCGATGGCGTGAAGCGCTTCTGGGACCGCGTCACGTCCTGACAACCGAGCAATGGCGCGCGGGAATGGCTTGGCCTTCCGCGCACGCGGGCGCATGCGCTGGCTGTTTCTCGAAAAGACCTGCGCCTGCTGTCCCGGTGGGCGTGGCGCAAAGGCAGGACGCAGCCCGGGCGTCGCCATCGCGGACTCGGCTACCATCGCAGGCCGATTTCACGGAGTGCCCCATGACTTCACCGATTCCCGTCGTCATCCGCGGCGCCGCCGGGCGCATGGGGCAGGCGATCGCGCGCGTCGTGTCCGAGCGCGGCGATCTGGCATTGGTGGCGGCTCTGGTTCGCTCGGGTTCCGCCTTGGTCGATGCACCGGTCTACCCGGGGACGGACCATCCGTTGCGCCAAGCCGACACGTTGATCCGTGCGCCGGACGGTGCCGTGCTGGTCGATTTCAGCGTCGCCGAGGCATTCGATGACGGACTGGCGCTGGCGGTCGATCGGCGGCTTGCCTTCGTCAGCGGCACCACCGGGCTCGATGCGCGCCAGTTCGCGGCGCTGGAGCGCGCCGCCGAGTCGATCCCCGTGCTGTGGAGTGCGAATTTCAGCCTCGGCGTGGCGGTGCTGACGCGCCTTGTGCGCGACGCGGCACGAGCGGTTCCCGACTGGGACTGCGAGATCGTCGAGGCTCACCACAGCCGCAAACTGGATGCACCGTCCGGAACGGCGCTGGCCCTGGGCCGGGCAGTCGCTGCCGCACGCGGGCAGGATTTCGACGCCGTGGCCGTGCCCGCACGCACGGGCGGCGACGCGGCCAGGCGTCCGGCACAGATCGGCTTTGCGGCCGTGCGCGCCGGCGACATCGTCGGCGAACACTCGGTCTTGTTCGCGACTGCGGGCGAACGCATCGAGTTGTCGCATCGCGCGACCGATCGGGCGATCTTTGCGCGCGGTGCGGTCACGGCGGCAGCATGGCTCGCCGGGCGTGCGCCGGGACGCTATTCGATCGAGGACGTCGTTTTCGCCTGAGCCGCCCGCTTTCCGCGTGGCGCTTCGTGCGCGCCAAGCGCGTCATGCATTCTCTGGTATTGCTGTTGGGAGCTCCTGGTGATTTCAGCCGTGCGGGACGATGTTTCAAGGACGCTTGTCGTCGCGGTCGTTTTGATTGCTCTTTCGAATGTTCTGGCGGCGATCTTCGGCGTGGGAGGGTTCCAGGACTACGTTTTCACCACGAGCCACGTCGCCTCCGCCGAAGGCGTGAGCCCAGCGAGGATCCACGAGGCCGTCGTACAGGCATCCGGGCTGCGGCCCGATCAGGTCGAGCTCAAGCCGATGGCGGTGGATGCGCCGGCTTTCGCGGCTTGCGGGGCGGCGGCGCTCACGCTGCGAGTGGCCTTTCAGGCGACGATATGGGCGTCGTCGGATATTCAGGGTACGGCGCTGCGCGCGGCGCAGGCCGAAGGGTTGGGGCGGGAGTGCGCTGGCATGCACATCTCCTTCCAACGCACGGCGGGTTCGCCGATCTCGCCGGTTGGCTCGGCGGTCGTGGCGCTCCTGATCCTGATCTTCATGTGGCGCTCGCGGCGTGGCCACCTTGCTTTCGGTGTGCATTGGTCCGACTGGACGCCTCGGATGACATCCTCCGCTGCCTTCGCATGGGGCGCGGCTGGCGCGGTGGCGATGATCGCCGTCGGCGTGGCGTTTAGTCTGCTCGCCGGTGCGCTGGGCGCGGAGGCCGATTGGTCCAACGCCTCGGGAACGCAGCGCGATTGGCTGGCGATGCTGCCGCTGACTGTGGTGGCAGCTCCGATCTTCGAGGAGTTCGTCTTCCGCGCCTGGATACTGGAGCGGCTTGGTCGGGTGTGGCGGCCGTGGATCGCCTTGTTGGCCAGCAGTGCGGCGTTCGCGGCTGCCCATGTGCCCGGCAATGCGATTCTCGCCCTGGGACTTTTCAGTCTTGGTCTGGCGCTCGGCCTGTTGTGGTGGCGAACGCGATCCTTCATTGCCTGCGTCGTGGCGCACGCGCTTTACAACGCTGCGGTGACTGCCGGCGTTTGGTATTCCACTGCCTGACACGCCTGGCCGCCACAACCGTTGCCAGGAAGATCAGGGCGAGGCTCTGCCGCTGCGGTAGCCTCTGGAGGTCGGGATCGCGGGAGCTGTCGTTGCGTTGACGGGTATGCCAAGCGCGCGCAGGTTCGGCCTGCACGACTCACTGCAGCGCAATCCTGGCGCACGAGCGGAATGGCGCACAAGAAAAAGCCCGGAACATCGTCCGGGCTTTTTCGTTTCCGTCGACGTGGCCGGCTTACTTCGGCTGGATCGACAACCACGGTGTGGCGTCGGCTGCGAGCGGAATCCGCAGCTGCACCAGGCGTGCGCTGTCACCGCGCTCGACCGACGACAGCGAGGTCGCACCGCTTTCGATGCGCAGGAAGCCGTCCTGCTTTCCGCTGCTTGCCGACTGCCAGGCGAAGTCGAGCGGCTGTTCGAGTTCGGCCGCCTGCCATGCCCCGTGCGTTGCAGTGCCGTCGGCGTCGATGCTGGTCAGGCGCATGTGCGGAACCGCGCCGAAGCGGGCCAGCTCCAGCGTGAAGGCGAGGCGTCCATCGTCCTTGCGGCCGCTGGCGACCTCGACCGGCGCCATGCTGATGGTGCCGAGCAAGTCGCGGTCGATCGTCAGCACAGCACTGACGAAGCCGTGGCCATCGCTGTAGGGCAGC
>JASLGB010000002.1 GCA_030150315.1 Dokdonella sp.
GGCGGCGGCGGAACCGGCGCCTTCGGACGCCGGCGGCGGCCCCTCGTCGGGACGGATCGGCACCAACGGAGTCGGCTCCGCTTCCGCCGGCGGCAGCAGCGGCTCGACTTCGGCCACCCAGCGGTAGCCGAAGCGCGGCACGGTGCGGATCACGCTTTTTTCGCTGCCGCTGTCGCCGAGCGCGCGGCGCAGGCCCCAGATCAGCTGGTCGAGCTGGCCATCGGTGAAATCCGCCGTGCCCCAGATGACGGCGCCCAGTTCATCGCGGCCCACCGCGCGCTCGCGGTGTTCGAACAACCACAGCAAGGCGTCGAGAACCTTGGGCGCCAGCGCGACCAAGCGCCCGTCCTCGATCAGCTCGCGGGCTTGCGGATTCAGCACGAAACGGCCGAAGCGGTACTGTGCGGATGCGTGCGTCATGCCCCTGCTTTCACACGCAAACGGCGTGTCGATTGATGCGGCCGATTATTCCACGCTGCGGCTAGTCGTCGGCGGCTTCGGTCGACTGCCCCAATTCGGCCTTGGCCTCGGGTGTGAGTTTGAGGATGCCGTGGCGGATTTCACGCGACAGGATCACCCGCGCGTCCTTGGCCACGGTTTCCAGTTCCGCATCGAACACCAGCTTGCCGTCGGCATCGGTGGAGACGATGCGACGCTCGCGCAGTTTCTGGATGAAGCCGCGGAACAGCGCCTTGTCGAAATACTCCGGCCCGTTCATCTCGTGTAGCAGCGAAAGACGCTGCGCGGTGCGCCAGCACAGGTTCTCCAGCTCGCCTGCGCTCAGCGCGTGCGGGCCATTCTTCACCAGCAGCGCCAGCCCGATGTAGTAGCGCTCGATCGCCGGCATCAGCGTGCGCGACAGCACGCGCAGGCGGAACGCGGAATTGCTCTGCCCGGGGCCGCGCTCGAGGATGCGCCCGTCGGTGCCCTCCACGGTGGAAAGCAGGCCGCGCGCCTGGAAGAACTCGATCGTCGCCTGCACGCGCTCGGTGAATTCCGCCTCGCTCCATGGCAGGAACAGCTCGGCCTGGATGAACGGATAGACGAGCCGGCCGAGGCGCAGGATCGAGGCGCGCGCGATGCGACGGCTGTTGTTGAAGCAGCACGCGACCCACGATCCGGTCGCGACCAGATGGGCGACGTTGTTGCCGAAGTAGCTGAGCAGGATGCCCGGCTTCTCGTCCACGGTCAGCACATCGCCCAGCGGGTGCGCGACGCGGCGGATCCATTGCATCTGCTCGCCATAGGCGATGATTTCCGGAGCCGACCGTTCCGTCACGGTGACGCGATCGGAATACGGCACGTCGGTCAGCAGGGCCTTGCACAGATCCAGTTGCGCGACGAGGTCGGCCTCGGCGATGGCGTGCTTGGGCGTGGCCAGCACGGTCAGCGCCAGCAGGTTGATCGGATTGGCGTGCGCGGCGCGGTTGATGTTGACCAGGATGCGCTCGCCCAGCACGTCGACGGCGTTCTTCAGCCAGTTCGGCTTGGCTTCCGGGTCGGCGGTCGCCGCCTTCCACTCCGGCTCGATCTCGTCGAGCAGCGGCTTCAGGAACAGCGGCTCGCCGAAATTGACCGTGACTTCGCCGTAATTGCGGCGCAGCGCGCCGAGGCTGCGGATCAGGCCGCCCCAGGATTCCTTTTCCTTCGGCTTGCCGGACAGCTCGCCCGCGTAGGACTCGCCTTCCATGATCTTCTCGTAGCCGATGTAGACCGGCTGGAACACGACCGGGCGATCGGGCTGGCGCAGGAAGCTACGCAAGGTCATCGATAGCAGGCCGCCGCGCGAGGCCAGCATGCGCCCGGTGCGCGAACGGCCACCCTCGATGAAGTACATCAACGAAATGCCGCGCGAGATGAGCTGGCTCATGTACTCGCGGAACACGGTCGAATAGAACGGATCGCTGAAACTGCGGCGCAGGAAGAACGCACCGCCGCGACGCAGCAGCGGGCCGATCAGCGGCAGGTTGAGGTTCACGCCCGCGGCGATGTGCGGCACCGGCAAGCCGTGGCGGTACAGCAAGTACGGGAGCACCGCGTCGTCGGTCGTGCTGCGGTGGCACGGCACGAAGATGACCTCATGCCCGGGCACGATCTCTCGCAGCTTCTCGAAGTGGTGCATGTGGATGCCGCGGTAGATCTTTTCCCACAGCGCCTTGAGCAGGAACGAGGCCGAGCGCACCACCAGATGCGACTGGTCGGCGGCGATCTCCCATGCGAAACCGCGCGCCCTGGCCGCCGCTTTCTCGCGCGTGATGTCGTCCTTGGCCGCGTTCGCGTCGATCGCCTGTTGCACCGGCCCGGCGTTGACCACGCTGTCGATCAGGGTGCGCCGGTGCGAAAGATCCGGTCCGATGACCGCGGCGCGGATGCGGCGGAAATGCACGCGCAGAATGCGTTGCAGCTTGCGCACGCCGCGCTCGCTGTTGGCCTCGGGCACGACCAGTTCGCGCAGCGAAACGGGCGCGGCGAACTGCACGACGGTGTCGCGGCCGTTCAGCAGCAGGGCCAGCATGCGGCGGAAACGGCCGACGATGACCCAGTTTTCCGAGAACAGCACGCTGAACCAGCCCGAATCCCGCGCCGGGGCACGCCCGACGAAGATCGACACCGGCACGATGCGCACGTCCAGCCCGTTCGCGGTCGGCGTCGGCGTGGCGGAATCGGTTTCGCTGTCGGTCGTCGGCGACGGCACCTGCGCCGCCTGGGCGCGCACGGCATCGGCCAGAAGGCTCAGCGTTTCCGAGCGCGTGCGATGCAGGTTCCGGCCGAACAGGCGCGGACGCGGCGACAGCGACACCACGGCATGGCGGCGCTTGATCGGCAGCTGCCCGGCCGCGCTCCACGGCGACGGCAGGCCGGCCTCGGCGCAGGCGCGCTCGAGGATCAGCGCATCGGACAGGCCGTGGCGCTCGACCACATAGACGGTGGGACGGGGATCGTCGGGGAGCAGCGCCGCCACGTCATCGGGAGAGCGACGGATGCGGACCCAGGGTCGCAGCAGCGTGCCCAGCCAGTGGAATCCGGTCGGCGCGCCGGTGGCTGCGGGCGCAGCCGGAATGGAGTCGTTCATTTCCGAAGTGTAGTCGCAGAAGACCACTTCGGTTGAGAGGCAAAGCGGGCAATCCCGCGCACCGGCCAGGCCGATGCGCGGGACGCGGCGATCACTCTTCGGAGGCCGACTTGTCGCCATCTTCCGCCGCGTCGGAAGCGGCCTGCCTGGCCTTCTCCAGCGCGTGCTTGCCGTACCAGCGGCCGTCGACGTTGACCATTTCGGTCTCGGCGCTCATCGGCGCGTCGAACAGCGTGTAGCTGACCTTGACCTTGGCATTGGTGCCGTCGTTGGAGACCACTTCCGACTTGACCGAGTCCAGCGTCTGGTCGAGCGAGAAGCCGTACACGCCGAGCGCTTCCTTCAGGCCGCCGAAGCCGATGCGAGCCTTGGCCATGGCCTGGTCGTAGGTCAGCGCATGCGCTTCGTCGGCGCTCTTGATGTCCAGCGCGCGGGCGGTCTTGCTCGCCACCGCGATGACCTTCTTGACCGAATCCGGATCGGTGAAGCGCGTCTTCTGCACCCAGCCCGCGAACGCGTTGATCGCGGCCAGCGCCTGCTGCTTCTCGGTCTCGGACATGTCCTTGCTCTGCTGCACGACGCCCTGCAGATAGCCGCTGCCCATCGCGACGTACATCGGGATCTGCTGCTGGTACTGCTCGTCGAACGCCTTCAGCTGCGGCTCGATCTCGGCATAGATCTTTTCTTCGGCCCCGGCCTCGGTCAGCTTGCCCATCGTTTCGGCAAACTTCTGGCGGTCTTCATCGGTGACCGGCTCCTTGTCCTTGCCCCAGTCGGCCTTGGCCTTCTCGTACTCGGCCGGCGGCATGGCGTGCTTCATCAGGCCATCGATGTCGCCAGCCTTGAGCAGCGCGACCGACTGCTGGATGGCGCCATCCGGGCCCTGCGTCTTGGCAGCCGCGACCGGAGCGGAAGCGGAGGTTTCGGGCTGCTTGTCGCCACAGGCGGCGAAGAGCAGGGCGAGCGACGCGGCGAGGGCGACGCGGACAAGCGGCTTGTTCATCAGGAATTCCCCGGTCAGCGGTTGAGTACGAAAAGACTTTCCCCGATGACGCCCCATGTCTCGGCGCATTGGCCACGGGAAAGCCGCGCACTGTAACAGCGCCCGATTGCCGGCGTCACCCGAAAATCGTGAACGATCGGTGCACGCGGAATCGATTCCGGCGGACAGCGCAGCGATGCAGACGGAAGAAAAAAAGAAAACCCGGCGGGACACGCCGCGCCGGGTCAATCCGGCATTTGCCGGAGGAGGAAAGCGGTTTTCGGCCGGCGGCTTACTGAATGAAAGCACACCGCGATCGAAATTCGACGCGAATAATACAGTTGACGCCGACTTCTATGCAACTACTCGATGTTTACGTCAGAAGTTACTGTATTAATTGAAGAATCGCAGACTCTGGATCTTCGCGCGACGACGCTTCTCCACCGGATCGGACCAGGCATTGTTGAACAGGGCCGGCTCCCACGAGCCGTAGGTCGGGTTGGGCAACACGAACCAGCGCTCGCCGACCCAGTCCAGATAGGGCGTGACCGCGGCGCGGCGGCCGTCGACCGTATTGGCCGTGACGTCCACGAAATCGCCGAGCTGGTCGCCGAACTGCATCAGGACGCGGTAGTTGCGGCCGATCGACTGGCGGCGGCAGCCTTTTTCGCTGCCGTTCTGCTCGCAGCCTTCCACCACCGTTCCCAGCCCGAGAAACACGTTGTCGCCCGCCACCGGGAAGCCGGCGTCGCGCAGATTGGCCAGCGTCACCTCGTTGAGGTCCTGGGCGCGGTTGGAAAGATAGAAAACGGTCACGCCGGCCTGCGCCGCCTTGCGCGTGAACTCCAGCGCGCCCGGCACCGGGCGGGCCGACTTCTCGCGGCACCACTGCGCCCAGGTCACTTCGTTGTAGCTGGCACCGTCGCGCACCAGGCGTGCCTGATACGGCGAGTTGTCGAGCACGGTCTCGTCGATGTCGAGGATGATGGCCGGCTTCAGGCCGCGCAGCGGCGTCAGGCGGTCTTCCCTGGCCAGCGCGTCCCAGCGCTTGTCCTTCAGCGCCTCCGCGAGTTTCTCGCCCGCGTTGCGATACACCTCGCGATAGATCAGCTCGCTCTCGATCGCCGTCTGCGTCCACGCCACGGCTTTGAGGTTGTCGTCCGGCCCGGGCGGGGCCGGCTGTGCCGGCGCAGCCACCCCCGCGGAAAAGGCCGGCACGACCGCGGTGTCGCGTGGACGAGGAGCGCCGGCACAGCCGGCCATAAGGACGGAAGCAAGGAAAAGGGAAAGCGGAACCTTGGACATGCA
>JASLGB010000336.1 GCA_030150315.1 Dokdonella sp.
ACGGCAAACCGCGGCATCGGCGCGTTCGCCGGCCGCGTTCCCGCGCTGACGCGCCGCCATGTCTGGCCGCCGGCATGCAGCCAGATGTCGCGCGAGCGCGTCATCATCCAGATCACGCCGTTGTCGCCACGCAAAGCCAGCGCCGGATCGGCCACCTCGGGGAACGCGACAACCTGCGGAAACACGCCCGTGCCGTCGGGGCAGTGCAATGCCTGCCTCGTGGTCACGCAGAGGGAAACCGCATCGACATGGCGCACGGCCTGCGGCTCGGGCGAACCAAGATCGACGCGCTCGATGAGGCCACTGCGCACCGAGAGCCAATCGCCCAGCCCAGCCAGTGCGTACAGGCGACCCCGTGCGTCCTTGTGCAGCGAGATCACGCGATTGCCGGACATGGCCGGGAAGCGCATCGAATCGTGCACATCGAAGTGCTCGCCATCGAAGCGCGCCAGCCCGTCGTGCGTGGCCAGCCAGAGGAATCCGTCGCCATCCACTTCGGCCGAGCTGGCACTGCCGACCGGCAGGCCATCCACCGAACCGAAATGCTTGTGCACCCAGCGCGGCTCCGCGCCAAGTGACTGCCCGTGCAGCAGGGCCGGCAGAAAGACCAGCACGAGGGCAGCGCAGCGTGACATCAGGCGAAAGGGCGGCATGCGCGCAAGGATGAACGAAACGCGCTGGGGTGCAAACTTTCGCAAACGCTTCATCCGGGCTGCACCACGCCAGTCGACGCCGCCTGTGGCGCGTCATCGCGTCGAAGGATCGAGGCGGCGTTTTTTCCTGACTCATGCTGCACCGTTATCCTTTGCGTGCGCCCTGCCCGGCCAATCGTAGGGCCGTGCGGCCTCGACCCTGCGAGACCGCCGGATGCGCTGCTTCCCATCCGGGAGCAGCGCCCTGTTTCCAAGAATGGATTTCTGATGACTCCCCTTCCCCTGTTGCATATCGCGCCGTCGGCGTGGCGACCGCATCGCCTCCTCGCCCGGGTCGCCGGCCTCCTCGCCCTGCTCGCCACCTCGACCCTGTTCGCGCAACCACTCACGCTCGCCGACTCCCCCAACCTTGACCTGCGCACCAACGGCCTCATCACGGCCGTCGTCCGGCAACCGAACGGCGGCGTCGTCATCGGCGGTGAGTTTTCCTCCGTCGACGGCGTGCCTCGTCGCCACCTGGCGCGCCTGCGGCCGGACGGCAGCCTGGATCCGCAATGGAAACCCGAGCCGGACGGCCGCATCGAGTCGCTGGCCGTCCTCGGCAACCAGTTCGTGGTCGCGGCCGGCGACTTCCGATCCATTGGCGGGGGCGTTCGGCGCCAACTTGCCAAGCTCCGTGGCGGCGGCAACGGCAGCCTCGTTTCCAGCTGGTCTCCGCCCTACGTCAGCGGCCTGGTGTATGGCGTGACGGCCCATTCATCCGGCACCGTGTTCGTGTATGGCGTGATCCAGGTGATCGATGGCGTCGGGCGCAATGGCATTGCCAAGCTCGATGCCGACAGCGGCGCTCTGGTGACGGCATGGAACGCGCCGCTGCCGAACGGCACGTCGATCACCCACGCTGTCGTTGACGGCAGCGGCCATGTTTACGTTTCCGGTCGCTTCGACTCGGTTGGCGGCGTCGCCCGCCTCGGTCTGGCCAAGCTGCACGCCAATACCGGCGCCCTGATCGCGGGCTGGAATCCGAGTCTGGCCGGCCCATATGGCATCAACGGCCCGCTGTTGCTGGACGGCCAGGGCTTTCTTTACACCACCGCCGGCTCAAGGACCCAGCTGCGCAAGCTGAGCACGACGAACGGCAGTCCCGCGCCGGGCTGGTCTTCGCCCATACCGCAAGCCTCCTTTCCGCTCGCCATTGCCCTCGATCCCGGCGTCGGCGTGTACCTGGCTTACAAGGTTGAAGCCAACGAACCGCTCAGCACCTACCGACTGACGCGTCGAAATCCCGATACGGGCGCGCAGGACGCCGCGTTCCAACTGACCCTTCCGGCCACCAGCATGCCCGCGGCGATGGCGATCGGCCACGCCGGCGAAGTGGTGCTCGGCGGCGACTTCGGCGTGGCGTCCGGACGCACCCGCCTCGGCGTGGCGCGCATTGCCAGGGACGCGCAACCGCTGGACGCGCCACAGTTCGAAAGGCCGGGACAGGTGAATGCGATCGTGTCCTTGCCCGATGGCGGCCAAATCATTGGCGGAAGCTTCTGGAAGGTGGGCAGCCAGAGTCGCTGGAACCTGCTGCGACTGGATCGAAACGGGCGCCTGAGTCCGAACTGGAGCAACGCGGCGGTCAACGGGCCGGTGAATGCGCTGGCGCTGGAAAAAGGACCGAACGGGCGCCTGTTCATCGGCGGCCGCTTTACCTCCGTGCTCGGCACGGCGCGTGCGTTCGTGGCTGCCATGCGACCGAGCACAGTCAGCCTCGTCGATGGCTGGAACGCCACGCCCGATGACTCGGTGAAGGTCATGGCCCTGCACGATGACGGCTCACTGCTGGTCAGTGGAGATTTCTGGACCATCAACGGAGCGCGGCGTTCCGTGGCCAAGCTGGCCAGTCACGACGGATCCGTGGTCACGAGCTGGAATCCGCCCGTCGGCAACCTGGTCGATGACATCGCCATCGATACCGATGGCTCGGTCTATCTGGCGGCCTCGTTCACCGATGCGACGAACCGTCGCGTGGGCAAGGTCCGCGCCGATACCGGCGCCTTGATTCCGGCGTGGAACCCGGCGCCCGACGCCTCGGTCATGCGTGTCATTCCCGATCGCCACGGCGGCGTGTATCTGATCGGACATTTCCGCAATGCCGGCGGCCGCCCGCGGGAAAATTTCACCAAGGTCTCGGCTACCAACGGCCAGACTCCGGCGGCATGGATCGGCCCGGGACACACCTTCACCGTCAACCAGATCGGCATCGCCCCCAACGGCGCGGTGCACGCCGCCACGGTGGTCGACGACGTGGTCGAACTGTCTTCCCTGACCGGCACGGTCGATCGCGTGGTAGCGTCCTTCGCCGACTTCGTCTATCCCAATGGGCCAATTGCCTACGGCGACGACGGCTCCATCCATCTGACCGGAGCACGTCTGCTGTTCACGGCAGGAACGCGCATCGGCATCGCCACCCTGTCGCACTACCCGGATCGGATCTTCGCCGACGGCTTCGACTGATTGCCGGGTGTCCAGAGCAATCCGGGGTGTTGCGCAAAACCGCAGCGCCCGGATCGGTCGGCGAGGCCGGCGAGGCGTGCAGTCATAGCCGATAGGCGTGCCATCATGCCGTTGCCGCCGCACAAGATCGCCGCGGACGCGTTATCGTTGCCCGTCCCGCCGATGCTGCGCCGCGAAACCGCATGTCCACGCTGAATCATCTGCAACGCCTCGAAGCCGAGAGCATCGACATCCTGCGCGAAGCAGTCGCCGAGGCCGAGCGGCCGGTGATGCTGTATTCGATCGGCAAGGACAGCGCGGTGATGCTGCACCTGGCGCGCAAGGCGTTCTTCCCTTCGCGGCCGCCGTTTCCGCTGCTGCATGTGGACACGACCTGGAAGTTCCGCGCGATGTACGCGCTGCGCGAACGCATGGCGCGCGAGTCGGGCATGGAGCTGCTGGTCTACCGCAACCCGGAAGCCGAACGCCTTGGCATCAATCCGTTCGAGCACGGTTCGGCGATGCACACCGACCTGTGGAAGACGCAGGGACTGAAACAGGCGCTGGACCACTACGGCTTCGACCTGGCCTTCGGCGGCGCGCGTCGCGACGAGGAGAAATCACGCGCGAAAGAGCGCGTGTTCTCGTTCCGCACGACGCAGCATCGCTGGGATCCGAAGAACCAGCGACCGGAACTCTGGCGCCTGTACAACACGCGCCACGGGCCGGGCGAAAGCATCCGCGTGTTCCCGCTGTCGAACTGGACCGAACTCGACATCTGGCAGTACATCCGTCAGGAAGACATCCCGATCGTCGACCTGTATTTCGCGGCGGAGCGTCCGGTGGTGGTGCGCGACGGCCAGCTGCTGATGGTCGATGACGAACGCTTCCCGCTGCGCGACGGCGAGACGCCGCAAAAGCGCCGCGTGCGCTTCCGCACGCTCGGCTGCTACCCGCTGACCGGCGCGATCGAATCGCAGGCCGACACCTTGCCGAAGATCATCCAGGAGATGCTGCTCGCACGCACCACCGAGCGGCAGGGTCGCCTGATTGACCGCGACGTCAGCGGCTCGATGGAAAAGAAGAAGACGGAAGGCTATTTCTGATGGACGCGCCCCGATGACCGCGCAGACCGCCCTGATCGAAAGCGACATCGAGCGCTATCTGAACCTGCACCGCGACAAGAGCCTGCTGCGCTTCATCACCTGCGGCAGCGTTGACGACGGCAAGAGCACGCTGATCGGCCGCCTGCTGTTCGAGTCGAAGTCGCTGCTCGACGACCAGCTCGGCGCGCTCGATGCGGACTCGAAACGCCACGGCACGCAGGGCGACGCGCTCGATTTCGCGCTGCTGGTGGACGGCCTTTCCGCCGAACGCGAGCAAGGCATCACGATCGACGTCGCCTACCGTTTCTTCGCCACCGAGAAGCGCAAGTTCATCGTCGCCGACACGCCCGGCCACGAGCAGTACACGCGCAACATGGTCACCGGCGCGTCCACCGCCGACCTCGCCGTGATCCTCGTCGATGCCCGCAAGGGCCTCTCGACGCAGACGCATCGGCACAGTTTTCTCGCTTCGCTGGTCGGCATCCGCCGCGTCGTGCTGGCGGTGAACAAGCTCGACTTGGCCGGCTGGTCACGCGCGACGTTCGAGGCGATCGAGCGCGACTACCGCGCGTTCGCGCAGGCACTCGGCCTCACCGACATCGTCGCGATTCCGCTGTCGGCGCTGCACGGCGACAACATCACCGCGCCCAGCGCGCAAACGCCGTGGTATCGCGGCCCAAGCCTGCTCGCACACCTGGAAACCGTGGCCCTCGACGACGCCTCGGCGAGCGGCCCGCTGCGCCTGCCGGTGCAATGGGTGAACCGCCCCGACCACACGTTCCGTGGCTATTCCGGGCGCCTTCTCGGCGGCCGCGTGAAGCCCGGCGACGCGGTGCGCGTGCTGCCTTCCGGGCGCACCTCCACAGTCGAACGCATCGTCACGATGGACGGCGACCTCGCCCAAGCCGTCGGCGGCCAGTCGGTGACGCTGACCCTGGCCGATGCAATCGACATCAGTCGCGGCGACGTGATCTGCGCCGCCGACGACCCGGCCGGACTGGCCGACCAGTTCGAGGCGCACATCGTGTGGATGGGCGAGGAGCCGCTGCTGCCAGGACGTTCGTACCTCATCAAGCTCGGCGCCAGTACGGTCGGTGCCTCTATCGCCGCACCGAAGTATCTGGTCGACGTGAACACGCTCGAACACCTCGCCGCGAAGACGCTGGAACTCAACGAGACCGGCGTCTGCGTGCTGACACTCGATCGCGCGATCGCGTTCGATCCCTACGCGCAGAATCGCGACATGGGCGGCTTCATCGTCATCGACCGCCTGAGCCAGCAGACCGTCGCCGCCGGCATGCTGCACTTCGCGCTGCGCCGCTCGCAGAACATCCACTGGCAGGCGCTGGAAGTGGACAAGGCCGCGCGCATGCGCATGAACGGCCACAAGCCCGGCGTGCTGTGGTTCACCGGCCTGTCCGGCAGCGGCAAGTCGACCATCGCCAACGCGGTCGAGCGACGCCTGCACGCGCTGGGTGCGCGCACCTATCTGCTCGACGGCGACAACGTGCGCCACGGCCTTAGCAAGGATCTCGGCTTCACCGCCGCCGACCGCATCGAGAACATCCGCCGCATCGGCGAAGTCGCACGCCTGATGGTCGACGCCGGCCTGATCGTGCTGACCGCCTTCATCTCGCCGTTCCGCTCCGAGCGCGAACTCGCGCGCGGCATGGTCGAGGACGGCGAGTTCATCGAGATCTTCGTCGACACGCCGCTGGCCCTGGTCGAGCAGCGCGACCCGAAAGGTTTGTACAAGAAGGCACGCCGGGGCGAACTGAAGAACTTCACCGGCATCGACTCGCCCTACGAAGCGCCCGAGACGCCGGAACTGCGCATCGAGACCACGCGCACCGATCCGGAGCAGGCTGCCGAGGCGATCGTCGAGTGCCTGATGCGGCGTGGCATCATCCACGCCCCGCATTGACTCGCGTCAGTTCTTCTGCGGCATGATCGGTTCGACCGTCACCTTCCCGCGCGGATCGTTGCGATACGGCGCATCCGCCCAGTCCCAATACAGTTCCGGCGTCCAGTACCTGGCCGAGTAGTAGCGGTCTCCGTCAACGGCCATCCAGCGGTCTGGAGAAATCTGGATCGACACGCCCAGCGTACCCACTCGCCCTGTGCGACTGCCGGTCACGTTCAGGCGTGCCGCACGCATCGTCCTTTCCATGCGTGGCTTCGCCTTTTCATCGCCGTACTCATCGAAAATCCGCTCTCCCTCGCGGACGGCGGATTGCCGCTCCACGTCGGAAAGCGCCGCCCAGAAACGCTCGCGCGTGGCCACCAGATCCGGGTATCCGCGCTCGGCAGCCAAGTCGGCCCAGATGTATCCGAGCACCCGATCAACAGGCCGACCTTCGCCATTCCAGTACATCTGGGCCAGCATGGCCTGGGAGGTCTTGTCGGCGAAGCGCGCGGCCATCGTGAAACTTCTGACCGCCGAATCGAGCCGCCCGCGCTCATAGTCCTCGATGCCGCGATTCCGCCAGTACAGATCGCGGTGCGCGAGAAGAAAACCCTCCGTCCCGACGAACTCGTCCGCCGCCGGTGCCGGCGCGGGAACGGCGAGAAGAAAAAGAAGAAGAACAGGAAATCCGATTCTCATGATGCCCTCCACTCGGCATGCGGAGTCTGTCAATCCAACTGTGT
>JASLGB010000396.1 GCA_030150315.1 Dokdonella sp.
CGCGACCGCCATACCAGCCGGCCGGCGAGTGGCAGCGCAGGCAGAAGTCGCCGGCGCCCGGGATATCCTTGTTGGCGACATCGAGTGCAGCCCAGAACAAGGGATCGCGCGTGGCGTTTGCCATCATCGATCCGGACCACGTCGCATGCGGTCGGAACTGGGACTGGTTGCCGCTGGAGCCGCCGTGGCATCCGTTGCAGGAGCCGGCGGGCTGCAGCGTGAACATTAGCCCCGGCTGCGTGCCATGCGGCGTGAAATCGAGCGACCCCGTCGGCGCGAGCATGTGCGAAACGGTGTCCCATCCAGCCATCGGCGCGGCCTTTGCGGCGGCCGTGATGACGGACGAAACGAGTAGACACAGAAAAGCGAAAACGATCGAAGAGCGCATCGGATACCGGTCAAGTAGCCAAATCGGGGACGCGCGCGGCAGGCTTGAACGTCCCCCCTGGACACCTTACGCCGGCGATAAGAGCTCGATTCTAGGCACAAGCATGCGGCAGGGTCATGCTGCAGATGCGCAATGCAAATTTTCGCAACGCGTCAGACCGCTTCGATCCACCGTTCGACGATGCGCAGGTACAGGCCGGGAAGTTGTCCGAGTTCGTCCAGCGAAATGCATTCGTCAATCTTGTGAATCGTCGCGTTGCACGGCCCGATCTCGACCACCTCCACGCCGAGTGGCGCAATGAAGCGGCCATCCGATGTGCCGCCGCCGGTGCTCTGCTCCGGCTCGATTCCGCACTGCTCGCGGATCGCGGCGACAACGGCATTGCGCAACGGGCCGGCATGGGTCAGGAAGGGCTCGCCCGACAGCCACCAGTCCAGTTCAAACACGACCTCGTGGCGGCGCAGCACCGCCTCGACACGCTCGCGCAAATCCTGCGCCGTGCTCGCCGTGCCGTAGCGGAAGTTGAAAACCGCGCGCAATTCGCCGGGGATCACATTGTCCGCGCCGGTGCCGGCGTGGATGTTGGAGCACTGGAACGAAGTCGGCGGAAAGGCCGCATTGCCTTCATCCCAGCGGGTAGCCGCCAGCTCGGCCAAGGCCGGAGCGAACCGGTGGACGGGATTGTCCGCCTTCTCCGGATAGGCGACATGACCCTGCACGCCCCGCACAAGGAGCCGACCGGTCAGGGATCCTCGCCGCCCGACACGAATCAGGTCGCCGAGGCGCTGTTTCGAGGAAGGCTCGCCGACGACACAGGCGTCGAGCCGTTCGGCGCGCGTGCGGAACTCCGCCGCAACGCGGCGTATGCCGTCGACGGCCACGCCTTCCTCGTCCGAGGTCAGCAAGAGACCGACGCGGCCACGATGCTGCGGTTGCGCGCGGACGAAGGCCTCCAGTGCCACCACCATCGCCGCGACGCCCGACTTCATGTCCGCCGCACCGCGGCCGTATAGACGGCCATCGCGGATGAGCGGATCGAACGGCGCGCTCGCCCAGGCTTCGGCCGGCCCGCTCGGCACTACATCCGTATGCCCGAGGAAGGCCAGCGTCGGCCCGTCACCACCATGCGTTGCCCACAGGTTGTCGACATCGCCGAAACGCAGATGCTCGACCGTGAAACCGACCGCCTCCAATCGCGCCGCGATCAAGGCCTGGCAACCGGCATCGTCGGGCGTAACGGAAGCGCGACGAATCAATTCACGAGTCAGATCAAGAACGGCGGACATGGGTGCGGGAATCAGGGCGGTAATCGAAGCGGGAAGAACCGTCGCGCACCGTTATCCAGCGCACGACGGCAGCGATCAGGCAACGTGGAACAAGGCCTTGTATCCGTTGTCGGTGAAGCCCTGCTGCACCGTGCCGTCGTCCAGCACGGCCAGAGGCCGGCGCACCAGCGCGGGATGCTCCTTGATCAGCAAGGTCCACTCCGCATCACTGCCGGGCGACTTGCGTGCATCCGGCAGGTTGCGCCATGTCGGCGACGCGCGATTGACGAACTTCTCCCAACCGCCCACTGCCTTGGCCCAGGTCTTGAGCGACTCGGGTGCGATGCGGTGCTCGCGGTAGTCGATGAACTCGTGCGGCACCTCGAAACGCATCAGCCAGTTGCGTGCCTTCCTGCAGGTATCGCAATTGGAAAGGCCGAAGATCCGGGTCGTCATTTCATTCCCTCAGCAGTTCGTTGATCGCGGTCTTGGCGCGCGTCTTCGCATCGACCTTCTTGACGATGACGGCGGCGTACAGGCTGTGGCTGCCGTCCGCGGAAGGCAGCGAGCCCGCCACGACGACACTGCCGGCGGGCACGCGCCCATAGCTGACCTCGCCGGTCGCGCGGTCGTAGATCTTGGTCGACTGGCCGAGAAACACGCCCATGCCGATCACGCTGCCGCGTTCCACGATCACGCCCTCGACGACTTCGGAGCGCGCGCCGATGAAACAATCGTCTTCGATGATGGTCGGATTGGCCTGCAAGGGCTCGAGCACGCCGCCGATGCCGACCCCGCCGGACAGATGCACGTTCGCACCGATCTGCGCGCAGGAGCCCACCGTGGCCCAGGTGTCGACCATGGTGCCGGCGCCGACATGCGCGCCGATGTTGACGTAGCTCGGCATCAACACCGCGTCCTTCGCCACATGCGCGCCGCGACGCACCAGCGCTCCCGGCACCACGCGCGCGCCAGCCGCGCGGAATGCCTCGTCCGTGGCATCGACGAAACGCAACGGCACCTTGTCGAACGCGGCCATCGGGCCGCCGTCCATGACGCGGTTCGGATTCAAGCGGAAGTACAGCAGCACGGCTTTCTTCAGCCACTGGTGCACCTGCCAGCCCTCGGCAGTCGGCTCGGCAACACGCGCCTGTCCCGACTCGAGTGCATCGAGAACCGCATCGATGGCCGGACGCAACGCGAGCACATCCGACTCGGTCAGGGACGCACGACGCTCCCAGGCGTCGTCGATCAGGGATTCATGCTGGTGGAACAACGTCTTTCTCCTGCGCAAGGGTCGGGCCGAGGGTGCGCATCAGGCTCTCGCGCAGCCGCGATTGGGCAGCGACGTCGAGCGGGTGGTTGCCCTCGTCGGTGACGATGAAAAAGTCCTCGACACGCTCGCCGAAGCTGGCGATGCGCGCGTCGTGCACGCGGATGCGCGCATCGCGCAACACCTGCGCAACCTGGGCGAGGAGTCCGGGACGGTCGATGCATACCAGTGCCAGCTGGGTCGCATCACCGACCGCATTGAACCCGATCTGCGGCGCTCTCTGGAAGTGGCGCAATCGTCGCGGCAGGCTGCGCCGCGCGATGCGGGCCTCAAGTCGGGCGTCCGACAATACCCGTCGCAAGGCGGTTTCCAGCTCGACCGCGCGCTCCGCCGACAACGACGATGCACTGGCCGAATCGAGCAGCTGGAAGGTGTCGAACACCAGCCCGCGCGAGGACGCGAGCAGGCGCGCATCGACGACATCCAGGCCGAGGCGGTCGAGCGTTGCCGCAATCGCCGCAAACAGGCCATCGCGGTCGGCCGCGCGCACGAACAGGACGCTGCCGCCGCGGGAGGACTCCGGCTGCACGGCAACCACCAGCGCATCTTCGCCGGCGCGGTCGATCACGCGGGCCTGCCAGGCAATCTGGCGCGGGCGATGCCGCAGGAAGATCGATGACGGGAATCCGTCGAGCAAGGCCTCGGCGCGCGGCGCATCGAAGCCCTGCTCCAGCAGCCGCTCCGTCGCGCGCGCGCGACAGGCCGCAGCGCGTGCCGCCGAATGCGGCAGCTGCTCCAGCCCGGCACGCAGGGCGTAGCGCGTCGTCACATGCAGATCGGCGAGAAGCCGCGCCTTCCAGTCGTTCCAGAGCCGCGGATGCGTGCCGGCAATGTCGGCGATGGTCAGCAGGTACAGATGATCGAGGCGATCGGTGTCTTCGACCTGCGCGGCAAAGCGGTGGACGACTTCCGGGTCGGTGATGTCCTGCCGCTGCGCGGTCACGCTCATCAGCAGATGCCAGCGCACCAGCCACGCCACCAGCTCGACATCCGGCGCCGGCAGGCCGAGATGGCGACCGAACGTGCGCGCCTCGGATTCGCCGAGTACCGAATGATCACCGCCGCGCCCCTTGGCGATGTCATGGAACAGTGCGGCGAGCAGCAGCAACTCCGGCTTGTCGAGCGCGCGGAAGGTCTGGCTGGCCAGCGGCATCTCGGCAGCCGCCTCCGCGCTGGCGAAACGCGCGACATTGCGCAGTACGCGCTGCGTGTGCTCGTCGACGGTATAGGCGTGAAACAGGTCGTGCTGCATGCGGCCGACGATGCGCCGGAACGGCGGCAGCAATGCCGCCAGAACACCGTGTCGATTCATCGCCTCGATCGCCTCTACCGCTGGCGCGCCGCGACGCAAGAGGGCCAGAAACGCCGCCAGCACTTCGCGATCATCGGCGAAGCCGTGGCGATGACGGGCCAGCGCCTGCTGCAGCAGGCGCATGGTACGTGCGGACAGGCCGGCCAGCTCGCGATGGTCGAGCAAGGTGGCGAAGGCATCGATGATCGCGCGCGGCCGCTGCAGGAACAGCCGATCGTCG
>JASLGB010000398.1 GCA_030150315.1 Dokdonella sp.
GAGCATGTGGGAGTTCGGAAAGCCGGCGGTGCCGACCGCGGTGGGCTCGAACACGCCGCAGGCAGGCGCACTGATGAACGAGGGATGCGTTTCCGCAGTCGCGTTGCCGCCGCCGTAAAACAGCGAACCCAGCGTTTCGCCGACCTGGTATTCGACCACCAGATCGTCGGCCACCGCATCGGCCAGCAGGCCCGTGACGGGGATCGTGGTCGTGCCGAGCTGACCCTGCGCGAGGATTTCAGCGGAGGCGGCGATCGGACGCAGCAGCGAAGTCGGAATCGTGTCGGTCGGCGTCGAGTGGGCCAGCGCATGCAGGCGGATCGTGACCGGCGCGGCGCCGGCCTCGATACCGACCATCACGCTCTCGATGCGCACCGACGACGGCGAACCGTGCTCGGACAGGTAGAAACGCCGCCAGTAACTCTGGCTGGAGGTGTAGTTGGTCTGCGCATCGGTACACGACAGGCCGCCGCCTTCGATCGGCGTGTTGTCGTCCATCTGCGCCAGCGCGGTCGCGCCGAGCACCACCGCCGGCGCCGGCGCTCGGCCGGCAGGCTGCGCGCGTTGCAGGGAAGCCGCAGCGGCAACGCCGGCCGCCAGCAGGCCGGCGAGGGAGAGGGAAAGAATCTTCATGAGCGATGTTCCGCAAGGGGTAGTGGCGCGCCGTTCCGGCGCGCGCACGGGCAGGGAAGGATCGTGGCGCGAGGCGTTCATGGCGTGCCCTCGAAGCCGTCGCTGAAGATGGTGCCGTCGGGCAGCACCCGCAGCACGACCGGCACGCGCTGGATCGCCCGCGCCGGGTCGTTGCTGCGCACGCAGACCTGCGCGACATGCGTTCCCGCGCCGGCCGCCCCGGCATCCAGCTGCAGCACGATCGCGGCCCAGCCGCCGGGCGGGATCGAGCCGGTGCTCGTGCCAAGGCCGAGCCACGGCACGCCGACCGGATCGATGCAGTCGTTCGCCGGCTCCCTGCCGGTCGCGCGGATCATCGCGTTGCCGGCCACCACTTCGCGCGTGTAGTCCTCGAGGTACATCTGCACGCGGTTGGCGGAAAGGTCGTCGAGGTTGGGCGCGCCCTGTTCCATCGACGCAAGCCAGGAGTGTTCCAGCACCGGCGCCGACGTATCCAGCGCCACCGGGAAACGCTCCGCGATGCCGCCACGCGCATAGGTCGTCTCGAAGCCGACGTAGACATCGCCGTCGCCCGGCACGCGGAAGTCGGTCGGGAAGGTTAGGAACTCGCCCTCGGCCGTGATCGTCACTGTCTGGTCGGTTCCCAGACGCACGGCATTGCCCGGATCGCCGTCGGAATCGGCGTCGTAGTAGGCCACCAGGGTGATCGGCCGGCCGACGAGGGCGCCGTTGTTCTCGGCGGGAACCAGCATGGAAATGCTGTCGATGGTGAAGGCACCCGTACCGGTCGGCGCGGCGAAGCGGTTCAGCCAGACGGCGGCCTGTTCGGTAAAACGGAAGTTGAACGACTGCTTGGCCTCGTAGCTGCCGTCGTCGAGCGCGAAGGCCAGTGCGTTGCCGCCGCGGCCGGCGTGCGGCGCGGAGCGCGGCTGCAACGGCACCTCGCGCAGAGCCGCGCCATCCAGCGTGAACTGCAGCGCTTCATCGCCCGGATTGTCGATGCGCAGCTCGCGCTGCACGGTCGATCCGCTCGGCACAACCGCCTGCACCGAGCCGGGCAGCAGATGCGCGGTTGCCGGCTTGTGCGCCTCGAACGAGAAGACATTGCCCAGCGGATACGAACCAATCACCGCCGAGCGGCCGGACATCGCGACCCACGCGCCGAAATAGCCGTAATCGATACCTTCCGGCGAGGTCAGGCGGCTGCGCCGCGACCAGCGACCGTCCTTCTTCTCGTAGACATGCGCCGTGCCCTGCTGCACCAGGCCGCCGGTGTAGAAGGTCTGGTAGGCGCCGGCAATCGCCAGATCACCGGAAAGCGCAACGCTCTCGCCGAGCGAATCGGCGTAGTTCTCGTCGTTCAGCGACGGCAGCGCCTGCGCCACCGACCAGAAGCCGTGCCGGCGCTCCAGCATGAACACGGTGCCCAGCGCGTCGCCGTGGTCGAGGTAGCCGCTCAAGCCGCGCGGCGCACCGACGATGGCGCTGTCGCCGTCCAGTCCCAGCGACTGGCCGAAACGCAGCACCGGCGACAGCGGCGACGGGTGCAGCTTCTGCCGCTGCGTCCACACGCCGCCCTGGCGCTCGAACACATAGACCAGCCCGTGCCACGGGAAGTCGCGGTTGCGCGTCGCGCCGCGCGCGCCGATCAGCATGGTGTCGCCCTGAACGGCGATCGCGCTGCCGAACTGGTCACCACCGTGACCGTCATCGGGCACCAGCTTCTGCGTCTGCCGCCAGCCGCTGCCGTCGTCGCCGAACACGTACACCGCGCCCTGGTTGAGACGATCGGGATCGGGTGTGTGCGAATACGCGCCGACCGCAACGGTCGTGCCGTCGATCGCCAGACTGGTAGCAAACGAGTTGCCGCGCTGACCCCAGTTGCCGGGAGCGCCGTCGTCCGGCGTCAGGCGCGCGGTTTCGACCCAGTCGCCGTTGCGATCCTCGAACACGTAGGCGGCGGCCTGCGGCTCGGAACCTGCCGGCAGGTCGGGAACCACCGGCACGAAATCGATGGCGTTGACGCCATGCGACTGGCCGATCACGGCGCGCGAGCCGTGGATCGCGATGGCCGAGCCGAACGAGAAAAAGGAATCCGGCGGCGTCGACACGCTCGGGTCGAGCACCTGGCGGTCGACCCACTGGCCATTTTCCTTGCGGTAGACGTGCACGCGACGCATGTCGCCGACCAGCGCGACGCTGTCCGTCATCGCGATGCCGTTGCGCAGTTCGCTGCCGTCGTCGGGCGCGGGCAGGCGCTGCGCCGACCAGACCAGCGGCGCGTCCGCGACGCCGGCCGCGGTCGGCAGCGGAACCTCGGCCTGGGTGGCGTCGAAGTCCGACAGGGCCGCACGGGCGGTTGGGAGACCCAACCCGGCGCAGGCGGCCAGCAGGGGTATGACGAGTCGCTTCATTGCAGGATTCCCCGAAATGCGAAAAAGTGGATGCCGACTTTGGCAGCCTGCGGAAAAACCTAACGGGACGGGCGGTTGCGCGCATTCGCGCTGCATCTCGGGTTGCTTAGGCCTGCCTGAAGAACGGCTTGGCGCGGGTTCTGGCAGGGGCCGGAGAGCCTCATCGCTGCCTCATCCGTCCCTTGCCGGCACTGGAATCCACGGCAGATCGGACGGGAATGCCGGCGGGCGGCCGCCTCAGTCCTTCAGCGGCGTGGCAGAGCCGGAGCGGTCGATTCCGCGCGCCACGATCGGCGCCGGGGCCGCGGCCAGGGCTGCGGGGATGTCGCGCTCGCCGGCCAGTCGCCGGGCCGCAGCCAGCGAGCGCCGCCACGACTCCGGCTGGCCGAGTGCGTGATACAGCCGCGTCTGCAGCAGGGCGCAGTCGAAGTCCTGCTCGGCCCAGCGCGCGACGCGGCCGACCACGCGCGTGGCCGCGCCGATCTCGTGCGCATCGAGCAACTGGCCGCCGTAGGCGATCACCACTTCGGCCAGGCTGGCCGGTGCCGCCTTGTCCGCCTCCGCCAGCGCCGCATCGAAATGCTGCTGGGCGACCTCGGCGGAATCGGCCTGCGCGCTGACCAGCGCCTGCGCCAGACGCAGATGGGTCAGCACATCGGGATGGGTCGATTCCTGCGCCCAGCCGGCGAAACCGTGCAGCGCGGCCTTTGCCTGCGCCGTTTCATGCAAGGCCAGCAGTGCGCGGATGCGCAGCAGGGCCGCGGCGGAGCGGCTTTTGGAGAAGTGCGCCGCGGCCAGCGCGGGGGCCGAACGCAACTCGTCGGCGGACGCGGCCAGACGCGCCGCTTCGGCGAGGTTCGAGCGCTCCAGCGCGATCCGCGCCAGCAGCAGCTGCGCATTCGACTGGCGGTCCGGCGACGCGGCCGGATCAAGTTTCGCGCGCAGCGCCAGCAGGCGCCGCTCCGCCTCGCCGTAGCGGCCGGCGGCGACCTCGGCCCGCGCCACTTGCACGGCGAGCCATGACGTGGCCCGCTCGTCCTGCGGACTTCCCATGTTTTTCAGTGCCTTGTCCGCCGCTTCCAGCGCTGCCGCCGTATTCAGCAGGTCCAGCTCCATGGCGATCTGGTTTCCATAGGCGACGCGAAGCGCTTCGCCAGCCGGAAAGCGCTGCAGACGTTCGATCGCGCGCGCCTGCAACGCGGCCGCCTCGGCGTAGCGCTGGCGATTGATGAGGGCGCTGGCGTCGTTCGCTTCCAGCTCGGCCAGGCCCAGGCTGTCGCCGGTCATCTCCATCGCCACGCGCGCCTGCGCGAAATCCGCGTCCGCCTCGGGCCAGCGGCCAAGCATCACGTTCAGCGCCGCGCGGTTCTGCAGCGCCGCGCCGTAGTTTTCCGCCGAACGCGCCTTGCTCGCGATCTCGACCGCGCGGTCGAGCGGCTCCAGCGCGTCGGCCGGATGTCCGCTGCGCACCAGCACCGCGCCGAGCGCCTGCAGGATCGAGGAATGGAGCTCGGCATCCTGCACCGCCTCCGAGCCGGACTCAGCCAGCGCTTTCAGCTCCGCCAGCGCCTCGGCGGTCTTGTCCTGCGCCAGCAGGACATGGGCGCCCATGAAGCGCACCGGCGGCGCGTGGCGCAGTTCCGGCGGCACCTCGTCCAGCAGTTGCTGCGCGATGTCGAAGCGCTGGCTGGCCACCGCCGCATTGATGCGCAGCGCGATCGCTTCCTCGCCCGTCCGTTCCTCGCCGAGACGACCGGTCACCGGCTCGCGGTTCATCATCACCAGCACGCGGTCGGCGGCGTGACGGGCCGTGGCCGTCGGCTCTTTCTCGTGCACCTCGATCTCGCGCGCCGCGCCTTCCAGCCCGCTCAGCGCCACGCGCAGGCGCCAGCCGTCGCTGGTGCGCTGGATCGACGGCGCGATCACGATGCTCGCGCCGGTCGCCTCGCGCACTTTCTCCACGCTCGGCAAGGCGCCGTCCTGGCCACCCATCAGGGCGATGAGGTTGTGCGCCGGCACCACATGCACGCCGCCTTCGACCAGACGCGCGGCGAGCAAGTCCATCAGGCCCAGCCGCAGCCACGCCCACTGGCTGTCGGAGTCCGGATCCATCGCGACCGGCAGCACCGCCACCAGCGGCGCGGTCGCGGGGGCGACGCCGGCAGGTGCGGCGGCGGTAC
>JASLGB010000456.1 GCA_030150315.1 Dokdonella sp.
ACCTGTCCTTCAGAGGCCGATGCACTGAAGGAAACGCCCGGCCGATATTCCGCTTCGGATGTCAGAAGGTCGGTGGTAACGCGTGCCACCGCGGCGTTGCCCACGTCGATTCCCGGCTTCTGCTCCCAGTGCTCCACCGGCATGGCGGAATCCGCGAAGCTGGCGCGGGAAACAGGCGTCACGTTGAGGGCATCAATGCCGAGGATCTTCAGGGATACCTTCAGGTCCCAGGCATCTCCGCTGCCGACTTCGGCCATGCTGGAGGTGGCGCCGAACGACATCGCGAGAGCTGTGCAAAGCAGCGCGCGACGACGCAGATTGGAGAGGTTCGAGGTCGTCATGGACGTCTCCCTGATGGTTACGGTACGGATCCATGATGCTCGCTCGCTGCCGTTGCTCAAGCTGTCAGTTCCTACAGGGCGATCCGGAAAAATATTCACGGGCCTTGGACGCGTTTGAGCGGAAAATATGTGCGCCCAGAAAATGAAGGTGGCGTGAAAGACGGAGGCAGGGCCGGCGCGCTTGCCGAAAAAATCGGATTTTTCCGAAGCTTCCTTCATCCGCGAAATTCCGATGCCATCGCCATTGGATGACTCATCGCTCCAGGCGACGCAGCTCCCTTCCTTTCGTCCCGTGGCGGCTTCGTCCGTAGCGTCGGCCGAGAGCCCAATTCCGCGTTGACGACCGCGCGCCGAAGACACGGCGTGCTTTCCCGGAGCATGCGTGAACGCGCGGGCCGGTCGCGAAGAGCGTCCAGCTGCCCGGGCCAGGCGCAGGGTGTCTTGGTCGGAGACGAGAGTTCGCGCACGTTCGCGCCGGAGTGGCGCGACGCTCAGCCGGCGCGTCGCCGCGGCAGGCAAACAGCCAGTCCTCGATACCTCGCGGATCGCGTTCCGCCGTTCCGGGGTATGGGTGCTGTCGGCGCGGACAGACGCTGCGTGCGATCGGCAGCAGCGCGACCGCGAGGCAGTCGGGTTGCCGGCCGATTCACGCCAGTCGGTCTGGATGATGGCGCTGACCCATTCTGCATATTGATAGCGCTCAGCCTCAAGGCTTAGTCTTCGCCGGTCCACGGCAGTATTTCGGGCGATTCATACCGTTTCGGACCTGTGCCTCGGATTTTTTCTTTCGACTGGAGCGCTCCGTTGCGCAGCGGGGCGCTCTTCGCATGCCTGCGCGAAGGGCGGCACGACCGCCATAGACCAACTTGTCCGGGGATTGGAATGAAGATGATGTCGAGGCATCTGGGGTTGGGCCTGCTGCTGGGCCTGGTGATGGCGATGCCGGCAACGGCATTGGCCGAAAAGGATGGAGAGCGGGACGATGCCACCGCACGCCGCAAGGCGATGGCAGAGTGGTACAACGATGACTTCGCCAAGGGCAGCGACGGCGCCCTGATCCAGAAGCAGACGGTGTTCTCGCCCGCTTACCAGCGCTTCCTGAACGAGGCGGCCAAGCGGGAGCGCGAGCGTCATGCCGTGCTGATGCCCTACAGCGGCACGTCCAATCCGGTGATCGATTCGCTGGCGCCGTTCGTTGCGGCTGCCAACGGCAACTGGCTCAACATCGGCCCGACCAGCGCCAACTTCGCGACCAACGGCGGCACGCTGTATGTGACCGACACCGGACGCGTGCGGGACATCGTCACCGATCCGGCCAATCCCGACACGATCTACGTTGCGTTCTCCGGCGGCGGCGTGTGGAAAACCACCAACGGCGGTTCGATCTGGGCCGCCAAGACCGAAACCCTGGGCTCGCTGTCGGTCGGTGCGCTCACGATGGCGCCCAACGATTCGAACACGCTGTACCTCGGCCTCGGTGATCCGTTCGACGGCACCGGCATCGGGCTGGTCAAGACGACTGATGGTGGCGACAACTGGGGCAATGTCGTATATCTCGGCGACGCCACCATCATTCCCGCGATCGAGGTGTCCCACTCCAATCCCGACATCGTGCTGGCTGGCACCAATGCCGGCCTGTATCGATCCACCAACGGCGGCGCGAGCTTCAGCAAGGTCTCGATTGCGACCGGCGTATCCGGTGACCCGTACATCTGGACCATCGCCTGGGGCGGCGGTGACACCTTCGTGCTGAGCATGGAGGCCGATCCCAACAACGCCAATTACCAGACCAATGGCCAGATCTGGCGCTCGACCGACAATGGCGCGACCTGGACGCGCTCCAGCGGTATCGCCGACTCCAGCGGCATCACCCGCTTGTCGGTGGCGGCGGCGCCGTCCAATCGAAACGTCATGTATGTCGAGGCGGCGAACAACAACGCCTACACCGGCTCCTCCACCGACCTGGCCAACTTCTTCAAGTCGACCGACAACGGCGTGACCTGGACGGGAATCGGCAAGAACGGCACGACGTACAAGACCTACACCAACGCGACCTCGGTCCGCGTCAATGCCCTCTTGAACGGGCAGGGCTGGTACAACCAGATGGTGGTCGTGGATCCGACCAATCCGGACATCGTCTATTTCGGCGGAGCGCTGCTCTCCATCAAGAGCAGCGACGGCGG
>JASLGB010000441.1 GCA_030150315.1 Dokdonella sp.
CGCGTCACCAGCGGCGACGCCATCGTCAGCGCGCTGCAAGTGCTGGACGTGCTCGTGCGCACGCGGCAGTCGCTGCACGCCGCGGTCGCCGGCTGCCAGAAGATCGCGCAGACGACGATCAACGTGCGAGTTTCCGGCGGCGCCGCGGCGCTGGTGGCCGATGCCCAGGTGCAGGCCGTGTTCGAGCGCGTGCGCACCGAGCTGGAAGGGCGCGGCCGTGTGGTATTGCGCCCGTCCGGCACCGAGCCGCTCGTGCGCGTCACGGTCGAGTGCGCCGATGCGCCGCTGGTCGAACGCCTCGCCGCCGACCTCGCCGAAGCCGTAAGATCGGCGGCCTCGAAAACCGCAGCCTGAAGAATGAACATGACCGCACGCATTCCCACGCTCGATATCCGTCGCTACGACACGGACCGCACCGCCTTCGTCGCCGAACTCGGCGCCGCCTATCGCGAATGGGGCTTTGCCGGCATCCGCGGCCACGGCATTCCGCAGGAGCGCATCGACGGAGCCTACGAGGCGTTCCGGCGCTTTTTCGCCCTGCCGACGGAAACCAAGCTGAAGTACCACGTCAAAGGCGGCGGCGGTGCGCGCGGCTATACGCCGTTCGGCGTGGAAACCGCGAAGGATTCGAAATACCCCGATCTCAAGGAGTTCTGGCACATCGGCCGCGAGATCCCGCGCGAATCGCCGTACGCCGAGGTGATGGCGCCAAACCTGTGGCCGGAAGAAGTGCCCGAGTTCCGCGACTGCGGCTACGGCCTGTATGAAACGCTCGACGCGCTCGGCTCACGCGTGCTGCGCGCGCTGGCGCTGCACATCGACTTGCCGGAAACGTATTTCGAGGACAAGACGAACTTCGGCAACTCCATCCTGCGTCCGATCCACTATCCGCCGATCACCGCGCCGGAAGTGCCCAACGTGCGCGCCGGAGCGCACGAGGACATCAACCTGATCACGCTGCTGGTCGGTGCCAGCGCGCAAGGGCTGGAGGTGTTGTCGCGCAAGGGCGAGTGGGTGCCGTTCACGGCCGACGCCGACACCATCGTCGTCAACATCGGCGACATGCTGCAGCGGCTGACCAACCACGTGTATCCGTCCACGACCCATCGCGTGACCAATCCGCCCGGCGACGCCGCGCGCCAGCCGCGCTATTCGGTGCCGTTCTTCCTGCATCCGAATCCGGACTTCCTGATCGAATCGCTGCCTTCCTGCGTCAGCGCGGACAATCCCGACCGCTATCCGCAGGCGATCACCGCGCACGATTACCTGCAGGAACGCCTGCGCGAGATCAAGCTGATCTGACCGATGCCGCGCCCGGGCGCCGACCGGCGTCCGGGCGCGCCCGCATGCCGCCATGGCGACACGCAAGGCGGCATGCCATAGTCGCGGCCTTCGGAGGCAGCAGCATGCCCAACGCGGCGGGACATCGATGATTGCCGGAGTCCGCGCCCTGCCGCGAACGGTCTGGTTGCTCGCGGCGATCAGCCTGGTAAACGACGCGGCCAGCGACATGATCTACCCGCTGGTACCGATCTACCTCGCCTCGGTGCTGATGGCCGGGCCGAAAGCGCTCGGCTTGATCGAAGGCATCGCCGAAGCGGTCTCCAGCCTGCTGAAGCTGTTTGCCGGCGTGCTCTCCGATCGCAGCCGCAAGGCGCGCGTCTGGGTCATCGGCGGATACGCGCTGGCGGGTTTTGCCCGGCCCCTGATCGGGTTGGCCAGCAGCTGGTTCGGCGTGCTCGCATGCCGCTTTGCCGATCGCATCGGCAAGGGGCTGCGTTCGGCGCCGCGCGACGCGCTGATCAGCCTCAGCGTTGAGCCTTCGCAGCGCGGGCTCGCCTTCGGTTTCCACCGGTCGATGGACAATTTCGGCGCCGTCATCGGCCCGCTGATCGCGGTCGCGTTGCTCGCTGCCGGCGTCGAGCTGCGCACGATCTTCCTGCTGGCGATCATCCCGGCCTTGCTGGTGCTGGTCCTGGCAATCAAGGTGCCCGACCCGGAGCGCGCGCTGGAGGCCGGCAAGCCGCCGGTGCGCTGGACCTTCGACGGGTTGCCGCCGGCGTTCCGGCGCTATCTGGTCGTGCTTGGCCTGTTCACGCTCGGCAACTCGTCGAACATGTTCCTGCTGTTGCGCGCCAATGAGCTGGGGGCCGACGCCACGCGCACGACGCTGATGTGGGCCTTGTATTCGTTCGTCGCGGCGCTGCTGGCGGCGCCACTGTCGGCGCTGTCGGACCGCTTCGGCCGCACCAACATGCTGAGCATGGGCTGGGCCGCGTACGCGCTGGCCTATCTGACCATCGGATTCCTGCCTCACGCCGACTGGGCCCTGTGGCTGGCGTTTGCCGGCTACGGCGTGGTCACGGCCTCGCTGGAAGGCACCGAGAAAGCCCTGGTGGCCGACCTGGTGCCGCGTGAGCAGAGCGGCACGGCTTTCGGCTGGTACAACCTTGTGGCCGGCTTTCTGCTGTTGCCGGCGTCGGTGCTGTTCGGCTGGCTGTGGTCGACCTTCGCGCCGGCGACGGCGTTTGGCTTCGGCGCCGGCTGTGCGGCCATCGCGGCGCTGCTGCTGCGGACGTGGGTTCCGCGTCACGTCTGACTTGCCGGCAGGTGGCGCTTTCTGGGCGCCCCGTCTTGCGGCATGCCGGTCGCGGGCGTAGCGTCAGGCGTTCAACCCGGAGATCGTTCATGCGCCTTTTTCTCGCTGCCTTGCTGGCCGCCGTCGTGCTCTTTGTCTGGCAGGCCGTCTCCCACATGTTCCTGCCGATCGGCGACATGGGTTTTCGAGCGCCGCAGAAAGAGGACGCCGTGCTCGCCGCCGTCGGCAGCGACATGGCGCAGCCGGGCATCTATCGTCTGCCTTATCTC
>JASLGB010000443.1 GCA_030150315.1 Dokdonella sp.
CATCAAGCTCGACGTGCGCCGCTTCGATTCGGTGCCGGGCAGCTACGCCTATATCGACGCCGCCTGGAGCGTGCGGCCGTTGAAGGGTGGCGATCCGCTGGCCTGCACCAGCCGGATCAGTGAAACCGTGGGCGAGGGCTACGACGCGCTGGTGCAAGGCCATCAGCAGGCCATCCATCGGCTGGCCGGGCGGATCGGCGCCGTGGCCAGCGCCATGGCGAACGGGCAGCCGGCGCGTTGCCCCGAGGGCTGAGCCGCCCGCCGCGTCAGAACCAGCTGCGAAAGCGCCTGTTTGGCGCCGTTTTGTGGCCATTTGGCGCGGAACAGACCCCAGTTCTGCTAGTCTGCCGCGTTCCCAGCTGACCATCGGAAAGGCCGGTGGCAGCCCGCAAAACTCACGGCGCCGGACACATGCAGGACATTCAGGATCAAGGGTCACAGGATCAAGGCAACGAGCAGGGCTACCAGCCGCAGGCGCTGGAAACCGCCGCTCAGACTTACTGGCGCGACCAGCGCGCCTACGAGGTGAAGGAAGACCCGTCCAAGCCTAAGTACTTCTGCCTTTCGATGCTGCCGTATCCGTCCGGTGCCTTGCACATGGGCCATGTGCGCAACTACACCATTGGCGACGTCATCAGCCGCTACCAGCGCATGCAGGGCAAGAACGTGCTGCAACCGATGGGTTGGGATGCCTTCGGCCTGCCGGCCGAGAACGCCGCGATCAAGAACAAGACCGCGCCGGCGAAGTGGACTTATTCCAACATCGAGCACATGCGCACGCAGCTGCAGGCGATGGGCTACGCGATCGACTGGTCGCGCGAGTTCGCCACCTGCAGCCCGGACTACTACGTGCACGAGCAGCGCATGTTCGTGCGGCTGTTCAAGAAGGGCCTGGCCTATCGCAAGAACTCGGTGGTGAACTGGGATCCGGTCGATCAGACCGTGCTCGCCAACGAGCAGGTCTGGTCGACCGGGTCCCAGTTCACGACCGAGTTCTTGCGGTAGGCGAGGCCTTTCTTGAACAAGCGCGTGAACATGCGCTGCTCGTGCACGTAGTAGTCCGGGCGGCAGGTGGCGAACCCGCGCGACCAGTCGATCGCGTAGCCAATCGTCTGCAACTACGCGCGCATGTGGTCGATGTTGGAATAGGTCCACTTCGCCGGCGCGGTCTTGTTCTTGATCGCGGCGTTCTCGGCCGGCAGGCCGAACGCGTCCCAGCCCATCGGCTGCAACACGTTCTTGCCGTTCATGCGCTGGTAGCGGCTGATGACGTCGCAGATAGTGTAGTTGCTCACGTGGACATGTGCAACGCGCCGGACGGATATGGCAGCATCGAGATGCAGAAGTACTTCGGCTTGGAAGGGTCTTCCTTCACCTCGAAGGCGCGCGTGTCCGTCCAGTATTTCTGCGCAGCGTCTTCGATGGACTGCGGGTCGTAGGTCTCTTGCATGGGCTTTCTGGCGCGCTGTGAGGCGGCGCCATCCTTGGGTTTGCGGGAATACGGCAGCCTATCGCAGCGCAGCATCGACGCCAACCACGCGGCCGACGCGGCGTTCGGGGAGTCGGCACCGTTTTGCGTACTGGGCAAACACGGCTCCGGAGAATCCGATGCGTCTGCGCTCGTTCCTCGCCTTTCTGCTGCCTTTTGCCTTCATCTGTCCCGCCCTCGCCGCCAGCCCGATCGTGCTCTGGGTCACCAGCAACGGAAATTTCGGGCCCGGCAGTTTTGCCGAAGCGCTGTCGCAACTGCAGCCAACCGCAACGCCGCAGGAAATACGCTTCGCCTACGTCGGAACCTTGCCGATCTATCTCAACGGGCCGGTGGCGCCGATCAGGGGCAGCAATGTGCGCATCGACGGCGGCGACATGCCCGGCAAGGTCATCATCGACGGCTCCGGCTGGCCGCAGGTCAGCGTGGGCGCCAACTCCGACACGAGCCAGCTGACAATCGCCAACCTGACCCTTCGCCACGGCGGCCGCATTGGCAAGGGGGGCTGCGTCGGCGTCGAAAACCCTGCCACCAACGTGCACATCGACAACACCACGTTCGTGGAATGCCGGGCGATCGTCGATGCCACCACGCCGGCGCGCGGAGGCGCGCTCTATACGGCCGGCGCGCTGACCGTGAGCGGCTCGACCTTCGATCGCAACGAGCTGCTCACCTACGCCCAGTCGGCCGAGAGTGCCGACGCGAATGGCGGCGCGCTGTCCAGCGAAGGCGCGCACCCGGTCCTGATCGCGCGCAGTACGTTCCGCGACAACCGCGTGTATCTGCACAACACCCTGCCCTCGTCATGCGCCAGCGGCGTCGGCGGCGCGGTGCACTTGTTCCTGCCCGGCGCGGGATCGGTCGGTTCGATCGTCGACTCCACCTTCACCGGCAACCACACGGCGTGCCGGCGCCCCGGCACGAACTACGACCTCACCGGCGCCGGAGACGGCGGCGCGGCCTCGCTCAACAGCGATGCCGGCACGTTCACCATCGAACGCAATTTCTTCGGCAACAACACCGGTCTGCGCGGCGGCGCGCTGTCGTTCATCAACATCGGGCAGACGCGCGTGAACCTGTTCAACAACACCTTCCACGCCAACCGCGGCATGGCCTCCAGCGGTGGTGTCAGCTTCGTCAACTGCTGCGCCGCGCGGATGATCAACAACACGTTCAGCGCCAACCGCAGCGGCGTGGACGGCTTCGCCAATCCGTATGGCGGCGCGTTCACGATCAATGTCGGCTCGCTGGAACTGGCCAACAACCTCCTCGACAACCGCAGCACGGACAGTCCCGGGTGTTCCTACAGCTTCGGCCAGGTGAGCAGCAGCCACAATCTGTACAGCGACGCCGCCTGTCCGTTGCCGAACCCGGATCCGACCAGCGCGGTGACCGGCCCGATGGACTGGCTCGGCGCGCCGACGGATCTTGGCCAGTACGTGCTGGTGATGCCGCCGGCCCATGGCGCCCCGCCGATCGACGCGGGCGACGACGCGCGCTGCACCGCCCAAGACGCACGCGGCGTGCCTCGTCCACTCGATGGCAATGGCGACGGCGAAGCGCACTGCGACATCGGCGCGCTCGAATCGAGCCATGTGGATCGCATCTTCCGCAACGGCTTCGACTGAGGCCTGCCGTCAGAGCCGGCAACGGCGTCTCTCACTGCCAGGCCGAGGCGGCGCCGATCCGCCGCGCCGCGAAGCGTTCGCGCAGCCACTTCGCGGCGGGACCGCACGGGCGCTGCTTGTGCCAGATCATCTCGAGGGCGACGGGATGATCGAAGTCATCGAACTGTAGTTCCGGCGTGACCAGGTCGGGCAACGCCGGCGAACTCGCGATGACGTGATCGGAAACGAAGGCCCAGCCAATGCCTTTGCGGACCATCTCCAGAATGACCCAGTGGCTCTCGATCCACCACACCTCCGCCGCCACGCGCAGGCGCTGTTTCTCCGGGCCGTTGCTTCGCGCGGCGACCAGAATCTGCCGGTGCCGTTTCAGGTCCTCCCAGTCGACGCGCTGGTCGGCAAGCGGGTGGCTCTTTCCACACACCATTTTGATCGGCACCCAGCCGATCGTCTGAAAACCCAGCTCCGTCGGCAAAATCTCCTGACGCCAGCTGATCCCCAGGTCGGCGGTACCGGCGAGGACAAGACGCGTCACGTCCTCCATCAGCGGGAACAGCAGTTCGAGCTCGACATGCGGGAAATCCCGTGCGAAGTCGGCGAACAAGGAACCCAGCTCGCTCTCGGGATAAAGCTCGTCGATGGCGACGACCAGACGCTGCTCGACCAACGCCTCGAAACTGCGGGCGACGCCGATCAGATGTTCACGCCGTTCGAGGATCACCCGCGCCTCCCGCAGCAGCCGTTCGCCAGCGGGTGTGAGCACGGGATTGCGCCCTTCCCGACTGAACAGGGCCAACCCGAGATCGGCCTCCAGATTGGCGATGTTCGTGCTGACCGCGGACTGGGCCTTTCTCAACGCGCGCGCCGCCGCGGAGAACGAACCGCATTCGGCAGCCGCGACAAACGCCTGGAGCTGGTCGAGGGAGAACGTCATATATCCATATTACAGATAGAATCCAACTTGATACGACCTGTTTTTCAGATAAAAAAGGCGCGCATTCAAGGAACCAAGAAGTTTCCCATGCGTACCTTCCGTGACCGTATCCGCCACGCTCTGCTCTTCGAGCTGATCGGCCTCGCCCTCTTCATCCCGGTCGGCGCCTACCTGTTCGGCCTGCCGGCGGCCAAGCTGGGGGTCATCGGCGTCATCA
>JASLGB010000446.1 GCA_030150315.1 Dokdonella sp.
CGAGTCCAATCCCGAGTGGGCGCCGCTGACCCTGCCCGACGGCAGCCAGTGGGAACGCGCGCTCGGCTTCGGCGGCGGTGGCAAGCAGGTGGCCAGCACGCAATGGAGTGCAGGGCTGCGACTGGCGCTGACGCCCAATGCCGACCACGACCTCCTGCTGGACTTCGACACCTCGCGCCAGAACTACGACAACAGCAACAGCCAGACCGGCACGCTCGACGGCGTCGCCAGCCTCTGGCGCAGCGGCGTCGCGACGATTCCGAACCCGGCCTTCGATCCCTCGCGCCCGGCCGGCCCGGACAACCCCGCTTCCATCACGCGTCGCGTCGTGCAGCCGCGCGTCGGCTACACCGCCGAGCAGCGTTACGAGCGCGAGCAGCTGGCGCTCACGCACAACGGACGCTGGAGCTTCGGCACCACCGAAACCAGCCTCACGCACAGCCGCTCGACCAACCTCGGCCGATCGCTGCCGCTGACGATCGAGGAGCGCGCCGACCTGCAATCGCTGTGGAACGACGTCTGCGCGCGGCGCGGCGAAAGCGCGTGGTGCAACAACCCCGGCCTGTCCACGCTGACCTCCGACGAACGCGCGCGCCTGGAGCAGTTCCTGCCGCGTCCGCTGCGCACGATGGAGCTGGGCGGCTACGTCTTCGACACCAAGCTGGAACTGCCGCTGGGCGCGCACATCGCGACGATCGGCGGCCAGTACATCGACATCGACATGGAAGACGGCGTGTTCGGCATGGACGGCGCGGGTTTCCGCGACGGCGCCGCGCAAAAGCACAAGCAATGGGCGCTGTTCGCGGAGGACGCCTGGAACTTCGCCGACCGCTGGACGGCCACGCTCGGGCTGCGCCATGACAACCACAACCGCTTCGGCAGCCACTTCAGTCCGCGCGCCTACCTGGTCTGGAACGCCAGCGACCTCTGGATCTTCAAGGGCGGCATCAGCACCGGCTACAAGGCGCCCCGCCCGGACCAGCTGTTCCCCGGCGTGACCGGCTTCGGCGGCCAGGGCGTGATTCCGCTGGTCGGCACGCCCGACCTGCAGCCGGAAACCAGCACCAACGCGGAAATCGCCGCGTATTTCCAGGGCAATGGCGTCGAGTTCAACGCCACGCTGTTCGCCAGCCGCTTCAAGGACAAGATCGCCACGCTCGACTCGGCGCCCAACTGCGAAGTGGCAGCCAGCAGCACGCGCTGCGTCGACGTCGGCCCGGGTTGGGCGGAACTGGGCTACACCAGCTTTTCGCAGGCGATCAACATCGACAAGGCGCAGTCGCGCGGCGTCGAACTGGCCGGCAGCATCGAGCTGCCGCGCGGGTTCTCGCTGCGCGGCAACTACACCTTCACCGACTCCGAGCAAAAGAGCGGCACCGAAAAGGGCCATCCGATCGGCGGCCATCCCGCGCGCCACATGACCAATGCGACCCTGTCGTGGCAGGCGACCGAAGACCTCGACCTCTCGCTGATCGGCGAGGCGCGTTCGCCGCGCTTCCGCGCGCTGGATGCCGCCACGCAGACGCGCGACTACTACAAGGCCTATTCGCTGTTCCATCTCGGCGCCAGCTGGAAGCCGACGCGCTGGAAGTGGCTGAGCGTGAACGCGCGCGTCAACAACCTGCTCGACAAGGACTTCATCTCGCAGTCCTGCACGCTGGCCGACAACCGTACCGAATTCAGCTGCCTCGACGACTATCTGATCAAGGATCGCCGCCGCAACGTCTGGTTCTCGACCTCGATCGCGTTCTGATACCCGACACGGAGGGCCGGTCGTGCGAGCATGACCGGCCCTCCGCTCGCCAGCCAGCCGATGTCCGCGCCGCGCGTCGTCCTCGACACCAATGTCTGCCTCGATCTGTTCGTGTTCGCCGATCCGCGCACGGCCGCGCTGGCCGATCAGCTGGATGCCGGCCAGGTGTGCGCGGTCACGCGCGACGATTGCCGCGCGGAATGGCAGCGCGTATTGCGCTATCCGGCGCTGAAGCTGGACGAAGCCGCCCGCGCGCGTCATCTGGCGCGCTACGACGCCTGCCTGCTGCCGCTCACCGGCGACCAGCGGCCCGATCCGCGCCTGCCGCGCTGCAAGGATCCCGACGACCAGAAGTTCCTCGAACTCGCCGCGCAGGCGCAGGCCGCCGCGCTGCTCACGCGCGACGCTGCCCTGCTGGCGCTCGCGCGCCACACACGACGCGACGGGTTGTTCGACATCCTGATGCCGCAGCAGTGGCCATTCGGCCCCGGCTCCTGATTTCACCTCGGCCAAGCGGCTATACTCCCGCCTTTGCCCCGGGCCTCGAACATCCGCGAATGAACCCGAACTTCCTCGATTTCGAGCAACCGCTCGCCGAACTGGACGCGAAGATCCAGGAACTGCGCCGTGCCAGTCACGGGCACTCGATCAACATCGAGGACGAGATCGCAACGCTCGAAGACAAGCTCAAGACGAAGACCGCGGAAATCTTCCGCAATCTGTCGCCGTGGCAGGTCTCGCAGCTCGCGCGGCATCCGTCGCGGCCGTACACGCTCGACTATCTCGACACGATCTGCGACGAGTTCCACGAGCTCGCCGGCGACCGCGCCTACGCGGACGACGCCGCGATCGTCGGCGGCCTGGCGCGCATCGGCGGCCGCAGCGTGATGGTCATCGGCCACCAGAAAGGCCGCGACACCAAGAGCAAGGTGCGCCGCAATTTCGGCATGCCGCGACCGGAGGGCTATCGCAAGGCATTGCGCCTGATGCAGACGGCCGAACGCTTCCAGCTGCCGGTGCTCACCTTCATCGACACGCCCGGCGCGTATCCGGGCGTCGGCGCCGAAGAACGCGGACAGAGCGAGGCGATCGCGCGCAATCTGCTGGAAATGGCCAAGCTGCGCGTGCCGATCCTGTGCTCGGTGATCGGCGAAGGCGGCTCCGGCGGTGCGCTGGCGATCGGCGTCGGCGACGTCACCAACATGCTCGAATACAGCACCTACTCGGTCATCACGCCGGAAGGTTGCGCCTCGATCCTCTGGAAGACCGCCGAACGCGCGCGCGACGCCGCCGACGCCCTCGGCCTGACCGCGCCGCGCCTGAAGGAACTGGGCCTTGTCGACAAGGTGATCCGCGAACCGCTCGGCGGCGCGCACCGCAACCCGCGCGGCATGGCCGTGCGCCTGAAGGCCGTCCTGCTCAACCAGCTCGACCAGTTGCAGGCGCTGGATGTGCCGACCCTGCTCGAACAGCGCTACCAGCGCCTGCGCGGCTACGGCGCCTTCCTCGGCGGATGACCCTCTCGCCGCGACGGACCCGTCCTGCGTCCGTCGCGCGCACCCCTCGCCCGCCCGCATGATGAATTCGCGTCCGACCCTGGCCCTGCTGATGGCCGGGCTTTGCGTGGCCGTCACGGCCGCTGCCGAAACACGCCCGGTCGCCATCGAGCACGAACCCGTGCTGGAAGCCGCCGCGCTGGTGCAGCCGGCGCTGCTTTCCGGCCCCGGTTTCAGCGTGGACACGCGCGTCGAACTGCGCGGCTACATGGCGCATTTCACGCTGGAAACCCCGTACGGCCCGATGCGCGCGGACAGCGTCGAACTGCTGGTCGAACGCGAGGCCGAACTGCCAGCGCTGGAAGCCCTGGAGCGCGCCACCCACTCGGAAGCCTTCCTGCGTGCCGTCGGCAACAAGTTCGCCTCCACCGGCAAGATGCTCGGCCACCTCGTCACGCATCCGATCGACACCGCGATCGGCATTCCCTCCGGCGTCGCGCGCTACCTCGGCAACCGCCTGAAGAAGATCGGCGCGCAGGCGCAATCGCTGTCGGATCGCACCGGCAAGCGCCTCGGCAACGACGGCAACCCCTATCCCGGCGACGACGGCCCGATGACCGACGCGCGCGCCATCGACCAGGCCGAAGATCCGTCGGAAAAGCCGAAAAAGCACTGGTACACCTCGATCGGCAAGGAAATCGGCCGCGAGGCCAAGCGCCAGGCCGGCTACAACCAGGCCAAGCGCGAAATCGCCGAATGGCTCGGCATCGATCCGTACACGACCAATCCGTACATCCGCGATCGCCTGGCCAGCCTTGCCTGGGCCGGCGCCGGCGGTGCGTTCGGCGCCGGCAGCGCACTCAACCTGCTCGGCCCCGGCGCGGGCGAAGTGTTGTCGCACAGCGCGCGCATCAACGAGGTGGTGTGGAAACTTCCGCCCGAAGACCTGCGCGCCCGCAACGACCAACGCCTGCGCGCGCACTGCAGCGACGAACTGCGGGTCCGTCGCTTCCTGCGCCGCGGCACGCTGTCGCCGACCTTGCAGACCGCGTTCGCCGACCTGCTCGATCGACTGCAAGCCGCCGACGGCTGCAACGCCCTGCTCGAACTCGGCATGACCGCCAGCACCGAACTGGAAGGCCGCTTCCTCGTCAACGCCCTGCGCCTGACCGCACTGCATCTCGGCCCGCGCGCCAAAGGCGGCACCTTCAAGCCGATCGGCGCCGGACTCGCCTACGTCACCCGCGAAGGCGAACTGGTACTGCCGCTGCCGGTCGATCGCCTCAGCTGGACGCAGGAAGTGCACGACTTCCTCGAACGCGAGGAATTCCGTGTCACCGACAAGACCGTGCTGATCGGCGGCAACGCCAGCCTCAGCGCACGCCGCGCCCTCGTGCAACGCGGCTGGAGCATCGTCGTGCGCGCGCCGTGGGAAGGCGCACCGCCGTATGCCAGCGGCGAACCGGACACGGTCGATCTGGAAGGCTGAAAGGCCGGGCGGCAGGCAAGACAAGCTCCCCCTTGCCTCCCGGTGACGAACGCGCTGGTAACCCGTTTTGTCCGAACGTGGCCGATTGAGCGCGTAAGTACACCTGACCCCGTTTTCGCTCCAGGACAGTTGCTGGCACGCGGGAAGTTGGGCAAGGTCGCGTTGGTGGCGTGCATGCGCAAGCTGCTTGGCATCGTGAATGCCAAGCGACGTGACGAGCTCAGGATGGAAGCCTTGGCACTGGCTTGAGCGGCACGCTTCAAGACAGTTGCTGAATTAAGCCGCGCCGCGAAGCGGCGTCGGCTTGAATGAATTGTTAGCCGCCACCCCTAGAGCGTGCTCAGGATTTCTTTGCGCTTGGCCTCGTACTCAGCAGAACTCAGCGCGCCAGATCGGTAAAGCTCTTCCAGTTCTTTTAAGCGCTGCGCCGCCGTAGCGGCATTTTGTGAGCCGACGACTTGGCCGGAGGTAGTTCGCGCGGGGCAGCCCTTGATGCAGACGTCATAGG
>JASLGB010000450.1 GCA_030150315.1 Dokdonella sp.
CATGGCCGGCATGGCCTTTCACCCATCGCCAGTTCACCTCGTGGCTGGCCAGCGCATCGGACAGCCGTTCCCACAAGTCACGGTTCTTGACCGGCTTGCGGTCGCTGGTACGCCAGCCATTCGCACGCCAGCGCGCCATCCACTGCTCCACTCCGAGCTTGACGTACTGGGAGTCGGTGGTGAGCACGACCGAGCAAGGCTTTTTCAGCGCTTCCAGCCCGGCAATTGCGGCCATCAGCTCCATGCGGTTGTTGGTGGTATCCGGCTCGCCGCCGGAGAGCTCCTTTTCATGCGTGCCAACCCGAAGCAGTGCGCCCCAGCCGCCCGGGCCGGGGTTTCCCAGACAGGCGCCATCGGTGAACAGTTCGACGTTTCTCGCAGGCGCAGCCGATGAGGTCGTCATACGCGTGCCCGCTGTGCAGGCGAGGCCAGGCGCGGACCCATGAGAGGCTCCTTGCGCAACAGACGTGGGCGCAGCGGCGTCATGACGGCGCGCTGCTTCGAAGCGGTGAGCACATAGGCGCCACGCAAGACCATGAACGGACTCCAGCGATGCAATGAGGATTCCCTGTCGCGGCGCGGCCAGCACGCGCCCAGATAGTCGACGCTGACGGGAGCGAGCTGCGCGCGCAGCAAACGGCGGCGGGTGGTTTCCGCGTGCGTGACCTGCGGCAGCGGCATTCCGCGCCGCGCCTGCCAGTGGGTCCACGCATGCCAGGGGCTCCACGGATTCATGGCGAACCACAGCAGCACGCCACCGGGCATCAGCACGCGCGCCAGCTCTTCCGCCAGATTGTCTTCGGCGAGCAGGTCGCTGGCGTGTTGCACAACGATCAGGCGGAACGAGGCTTCTTCCCACGGCAGCGCATCGGGCGCGCAGCGCACATCGCCGCACAGCTGGTCGCCATCAACGTGCAGCCGCACCACCGGAAGGTGGCGAAAGTTCACGTCCAGCTTCCGGTTGGCGGCGCTGGCCTGCAGCAGCAGCGCGCTGCCATTGGGCTGGCGTGCGGCGTGTTCGGGCACGCGGTCGAGTTCGTCGCGCAGCAAGGGGCCGAAATCAGCCAGGGCGAACAGGTTGTCAGGACCGGCGATCACGAAGGCACCCTTGGAATCGGACGCGAAATTGTAGCGGTTCCCCGCGCGCGCAGCGGAAAGCGTGACCGTGTCGACATCGGCTAATGCGAACTTAACCGCGTGCAGAATTCACTCGCTTATAGTCGGCCGCTTATGCGCCTGACCGCCCTTCCTGCCCTCACTGACAACTACATCTGGTTGCTGGCCGATGCGAGCGGCAATGCCCTCGTCGTCGACCCGGGCGAAGCAGAGCCCGTGCGTCAGGCGCTTGCGCGCGATGGCCTCGCCCTGCGCGCGATCCTTCTGACCCACCATCACGCCGACCACATTGGCGCAGCGGTGGAACTGGCGACCGAAACCGGTGCCGTGGTGCATGCGCCGCACGATGAGCGCATTTCCGGTGCCGACGTACGCGTGGGTGACGGGGATCGCGTGGAACTGGCGCAGCCGGCGTGCCGGTTCGACGTTCTGGCGGTTCCCGGCCACACCACCAGCCACATTGTTTACAGCGGTGAAGGCCTGCTGTTCTGCGGCGATACCTTGTTCAGCCTCGGCTGCGGCAGGTTGTTCGAGGGCACGCCGGCGCAAATGCTGCACTCGCTCGATCGCCTTGCCGCCTTGCCGGGCGACACGCGCGTGTGTTGCGGCCATGAGTACACACTCGCGAACGCGGCGTTTGCGCTGTCGATGGAGCCGGACAACAGCGCGCTTCGGCAACGCTTCGCGCAGGCAACGGAACTGCGTCGGCAAGGCCTGCCAACCCTGCCCTCCACGCTGGCCGACGAGCGCGCCTGCAATCCCTTCCTGCGCATCGATGCGCCGGCGTTGATCGCGGCCCTCGAGGGCAACGATCGCGTGCAGCGTTTCGCCGACCTGCGCCGCCGCAAAGACACGTTCAAGGCATGAGCTGCGCTCCCACCGGCGTGTGTCGTCACCTGTTGCTGTGTTCGGGGCTGGCTGCGCTGACGGCCTGCAGCACGCCGGCTCCAAGACCTGCCGCGACGCCGGCACCGACCGTGATCGCGCCGGTACGGGTCGAGCCCGTGAAGGCACCGCCGCCGAAGCCCGAAGTCGTCAAGACGGAGCGCGAACGCTCGCCGTGGACGCGCCTGCGCGAACGGTTTGCGTTGAAGGGCTGCGACTACCGCTCCGACGTGCAGCGTCATGCACAGGCCTATGCGCGAGGCGCGCGGTCGTTCACCGCCTCCTGGAAGCAGGCGATGCCGTTCCTGCTTCTGGTGCTGGACGAACTCGAGCGCCGCGACCTGCCGGGTGAGTTTGCGATGCTGCCGTTTGTCGAAAGCAGCTATCGCCCCATCCCTGCGCGCGGAGATCGACCGGCCGGCATGTGGCAGCTGATGCCGACCACCGCGCGCGGCGCGGGCATCCAGATCAACAGGAACTACGACGGCCGCCTCGATGCTGTCGCTTCGACCCGCGTCGCGCTGGATCTGATCGAACGATACGAGCGCGAATTCGGCGATTGGCGGCTGGTGAACATGG
>JASLGB010000061.1 GCA_030150315.1 Dokdonella sp.
GCCGGCAATTCCGGTGGTGCGCTGGTCAACGCCGCAGGCGAGCTGATCGGCATCAACACCGCCGTCTTCCCGCGTGCGCCGACCCGCGACGGGCGCGGCTCCTACACCCCCGGCGCGGAAGGCATCGGTTTCGCGATTCCCGTTTCCACCGCCAAGGCGGTGCTGGACCAGATCATCGAACACGGCCACGTCGTGCGCGGATGGATCGGCATCGACTACGTCGACGTGCCGCCGCCCAGCGGTTCCACGGCGCGGCCGTCCGGCGTGATGGTGGCACGCGTGGTGCCGGAAAGCCCGGCGGCACAAGCCGGCCTGCAGCCCTACGACGTACTGCTGAAATTCGACGGCGTCGATATCGTCGACCAGGGCGATCTGCGCAACCGCGAGGCGATGCTCGCCCCCGGCACCAAGGTGCGACTGGAAGGACTGCGCAGCAATGCGCCGTTTTCGGTGGACGCGGTGCTGACGCAGCGGCCGCCACCGGGAACGATCGGTACCTGATCCGGCACTCGATCTTGGGCACCCGATCCTGAGCACGCGGCTGCGCTGCGCCAAACCCTGCCTGCCGCAAGCGCCGGCTAAAATCCATGGAAAGATGCGGCGGAACTACATCGCCTTGCGGTAGCGGTCGCGCAAGGTCGCCACGCGCTGCACGTACACCTGCGTCTCGTCATACGGCGGCACGCCGCCATAGCGCTGCACCGCGCCGGGGCCGGCGTTGTACGCCGCCGTGGCCAGATGCGCATCGCCCTTGAACGTCTGCATCAGCTGCGAGAGATAGCGCGCGCCGCCGCGGATGTTCTGCCCGACGTCGAACGCATCGGTCACGCCCAGATCATTGGCGGTACCCGGCATCAATTGCATCAGCCCCTGCGCGCCCTTGTTGGACAATGCCATCGGATTGAACGCCGATTCGGCATGAATCACCGCGCGCAGCAAGGCCACGTCGATACCGAAGTCCGCTGCCGCCGCGGCGACCTCGTCGCGATAGGCATCCAGATTCAGCGCCGTGCGCGCGAAGTCGATCTTCGAGCGCACGTCGCAGGCGACGCAGGTCGAGATGTAAGTGAACAACACGGCGAAGGCACCGCCTTTCGGACGGATGTTGGTGTATTCGACGATGCCGTCGCGCCGCTGCACGCGGTAGACCGAACCCCGCACGACCTGGGTGCGGACCGGTGGAGTGGCTGCCGGCGTCGCCTCGGAATCCGCCAGCGGCGCAGAGGTCACCGGCGCTGGCGCCGGCGAGGCCACGGTGGCCATACGACGCTGTCGATACCGTGCCGCAATGAACGTCGGTGGCTCCAACTCGCGCGCGGTACTGGCCACGCCGGCACTGACGCCGGAGAAATCTTCCGGGACCAGGATCGGCGCCGTGCTGTCCACTCCAGCCCAGACGCGCGAGAACGTCGGCCTGGCCGCCTCGGGCGGATGCACTCGAACGGCACTGAACACGTTCGAGAAATCCGGCTTCGGCGGGGCCGGGTTTTCCTCGTAGACCCAACGCTGGGTCGCGGTCGTTCGCGGCTTCGATGCAACCGGCGGCTTTGGTGCCGCAGCCGGCGCAACCGGTCGACTGACGAAGGTCTCGATGACCTTGCAGTTGCGGAAGCCGTCGCGGGAGCTGGTGTAGGCGGTGCTGCCGTCGTTGGCATCGCAACGGTACAGCACGCCCGCACCAGCCGGCAGCGCGAAGGCGCACAGGGCAAACCAGGCAATGACCGGAGCGAAACGCAGCATCATCGAAAGGGTTCGTTTTTCCACACGAAGATTTCGCCACGAGCCGTCACATCGCGGTGCCGCGCTGCTGGCGAGCCGCGGTTGTACCACGTAAACTCTTGCGTTTTCTAGGATTTCGCTCACGCCGATGGCTGGGAAACTATTCATCAAGACCCACGGTTGCCAGATGAACGAGTACGACTCGGCCAAGATGGCCGACGTACTGCGCGCCTCGCATGGCCTGGAACTGACCCAGGACGAAGCGGAGGCCGACGTCATCCTGGTCAACACCTGCTCGATCCGCGAAAAGGCTCAGGAAAAGGTCTTCAGCCAACTCGGCCGCTGGAAGGAACACAAGCAGGGCGGCAAGCCGGTGCTGATCGGCGTCGGCGGCTGCGTCGCGTCGCAGGAAGGCGATGCCATCGTCAAGCGCGCGCCGTTCGTCGACCTCGTGTTCGGCCCACAAACCCTGCATCGCCTGCCCGAGCTGATCGAGGCGCGCCGCGAAAGCGGCAAGCCGCAGATCGACATTTCCTTCCCGGAAATCGAGAAGTTCGACAAGCTGCCGGAAGCACGCGCGGAAGGCCCGAGCGCGTTCGTGTCGATCATGGAAGGCTGTTCCAAGTACTGCTCCTTCTGCGTCGTGCCTTACACGCGCGGCGAGGAAATCAGCCGCCCGTTCGACGATGTGGTCGCCGAAATCGCGGTGCTCGCCGAGCAAGGCGTGCGCGAAGTCAACCTGCTCGGCCAGAACGTCAACGCCTATCGCGGGCCGATGTTCGACGGCGGCATCGCCGACCTCGGACTGCTGATCCACGCGATCGCCGAGATCGACGGCATCGACCGCATCCGCTTCACGACCTCGCATCCGCTGGAGTTTTCCGACTCCCTGATCGAGGCCTACGCGAACGTGCCGAAGCTGGCGAATTTCCTGCATCTTCCGGTGCAGTCCGGCTCCGATCGCATCCTCGCGGCGATGAAGCGCGGCTACACGGCACTGGAGTTCAAGCAGAAGATCCGCAAGCTGCGTGCCGTGCGCCCGGACATCTGCGTGTCGTCCGATTTCATTGTCGGCTTCCCCGGCGAGACCGACGCGGACTTCGACAAGACGATGAAGCTGATCGAAGACATCGGCTTCGACCAGAGCTTCTCGTTCATCTATTCCAAGCGCCCGGGCACGCCCGCGGCGAACCTCGAGGACGACACGCCGGACGCGGTCAAGCACGAACGTCTTGCGCGCCTGCAGGCGGCGATCAACGCGAACGCGACGGCAATCAGCGCAGCGATGGTCGGCACGACGCAGCGCGTTCTGGTCGAAGGCCCGAGCCGCAAGAATCCGAACGAGCTGACCGGAAAAACCGAGAACATGCGCTCGGTCAACTTCCCGGCGCCGCCACGCCTGATCGGCCAGTTCATCGACGTGGTCATCACCGAAGCCCTGACCAACTCGCTGCGCGGGCGCGTGCAGACCGAAGCAAGCCAGGCCGTCAGCGCGGCCTGACCGGCGGCGCCGCGCTCAGGCGATGTCGCGGCGCCGGTAGTCGACGAAATCCATCGCGTACGCATGGCGCGCATCCGCCGGTCGATGCCGGCGCGCGGTCTCGACCCAGTCGCCGGCATCAAAACGCGGAAACCAGGTGTCGGCCGACTCGACGGCTGCGTCGATGAAGGTCAGATGCAGATGGGTCGCACGCGGCAGCGCCAACGCGTAGACCTCGCCTCCGCCGATCACGACCAGTTCTTCGCCGCCAGCCAGCGCGATGGCACCATCCAGCGTGCCGACCGTAACCTGCCCTGCAAATGGCGCGCTGCTGCCGCGCGTCAACACCAGATTCAATCGCTCCGGCAGCGCGCGGCCGATGGCCAGCGCGGTCTTGCGTCCCATCAGTACGGTCTTGCCGCGCGTGAGCGCCTTGAAGTGCTTCAGGTCGTCCGGCAGGTGCCATGGCATCGCGCCGGCGTGCCCGATGGCGCGATTGCGGTCAAGGGCGGCGACAAGACTCAGAATCATCCGTCGATTGTCGCAGTCGCAGGCCGATCTTGTCAGCTCTGGGCGTGACCGGAACCGCCATTTTCCGGCGCCGAAGCCGCTTCGCGCGGCGGCAGGCGCCCGCTAGTTGTCGGCGCGCCCGGATTGCGATCTACACCGACACCGCAGCGCGGATCGCCGGATGCGGCGCATAGCCGGTGATCTGCACGTCCTCGTAGCGGAAATCCTCCAGCGCACGCACTTCGGGATTCAGCACCAGCTGCGGCAGCGCACGCGGCTCGCGCGACAACTGCTCGCGCGCCTGCGCGAAGTGGTTCGAGTACAGGTGCGCATCGCCCAGCGTGTGCACGAAGTCACCAACGCCCAAGCCGGTCACCTGCGCCACCATGTGCGTCAGCAGCGCATAACTGGCGATGTTGAACGGCACGCCGAGGAAGATATCGCCGGATCGTTGATACAGCTGGCACGACAGTTTCCCGTCGACCACGTAGAACTGGAACATCGTATGGCAGGGCTGCAGCGCCATCTGCGACAGGTCGGCGACGTTCCACGCGCTGACGACAAGGCGGCGCGAGTCGGGATTGCGGCGAATCTCGTCCACGACCCACGCGATCTGGTCGATCGTGCGGCCGTCCGGCGCGGCCCAGCTGCGCCACTGGCGCCCGTAGACCGGGCCGAGATCGCCGTCCGCATCGGCCCATTCGTCCCAGATCGAAACGCCGTTTTCCTTCAGGTAGGCGATGTTGGTGTCGCCGCGCAGAAACCAGATCAGCTCGTGCACGATGGACTTCAGATGCAGCTTCTTCGTCGTCACCAGCGGGAAGCCTTGGCTCAGATCGAACCGCATCTGGTGGCCGAAGACGGAAATCGTCCCGGTTCCCGTCCGGTCATCCTTGCGGACGCCTTCGTCCATGATGCGGCGAAGAAGATCGTGATAGGCTTGCATAACGGCTCCTCGCCTCAATCTTACGCCAGCGGGGCCATGCCTTCCGAGAGGCCATCTCGTCCCCGGCGAACTTGTCCCCCGCTCTTTCAAAATGGTTTTGCCTTTCTTATATTGCCACTGCCCGCCGCAAGGCTGGCTATGGCGATAAACGGCTATCGGAATAAACCCATCGGACCCGGGGGCGGTACCCGGCGCCTCCACCAAAACCCAGGCTCTGCATGGGTTTTGGCGGGGGCGAAATAGGATCGACGAGGGCGTAAAGGG
>JASLGB010000160.1 GCA_030150315.1 Dokdonella sp.
GGTCACCCCAGCTCTGCGCATTCGAGTCGGAACGGCGCGAAAACTCCAGCTGGCCGTCGCCGAGACGGTCGTAGCGATGGCGGCGCGTGTTCGGCTCATCGCGCTGCGCCTTGGCGTGCGTATAACGCCAGTCGATTTCCAGGTCGCGCGCCGCCGGAAAGGCGTGGTGGCCATCCACCTGTGTGGTCTGCAACTGGTTCTCGACCCACTTCTGCTCGAAGAAGCGCGCATCGACGCTGTCGACGGTGCCGTCGCTGATCCGCGCGCGGTCTTCGGTCTGGCGCAACTGCAGGGCGGTCAGCCCGATGCGGTGGTTCATGCCGATGTCCAGACCGGCGCGCGCGAACATGCCTAGGTCGATGTCGCGGCGCGTGTCGTCCACCGCCAGCTCCGCGACCGGACTGAGGCCGGCCGAGCCGGCGGCGTAGGTCGTGCGCTGCTCCTGCTGCGTGTTCCAGTTCTGGCTGTAACGCAGCGCGCCGATCACGCCGAGGCGCACCTCGTCGGCGACGGCAAAGCCATTGCCCGCGCCGATCGAGAATGCCGTGTCCGGGCCGACTTCCTTGCTGCGCAGGCCGTAGCCGGCGGACGCCACATCGCGGCCATAGGCTTGCAGCTGCTCGGGAGAGGCGCCGTCCGGATTGGACGAACTGCGCGGCCGCAGATAGCGGCCGCCGTCGGTTGCAGCCAGAAGCAACCCGGGCATCTCGCGCGTGCCGTCGTCGCGGCCGCTCCAGTCGCGCGCGCCGCCGTCGTAGCGCAAGCCATCCTTTCCGGTCGTGCCGTCGGCATATCCGAGCGTGCCCTGCAGGCGCAGGAACGGGCCATGCGGCACCTCGCGCGTGCGCAGTTGCACGGTGCCGCCGCCGAACTCGCCCGGCATGTCCGGCGAATAGGACTTCTGCACCACGACGCCATCGAGCAGCTCGTTCGGAAACAGGTCCAGCGGCACGACGCGACGCGTGTAATCCGGGCTGGGAATCGGCGCGCCGTTCAGCAGCACGCTGGAATAGCGCTCGCCCAAACCGCGCACATAGACATAGCGCCCATCGACGAGGGTCAGGCCGGTGGCGCGCTTGAGCGAACTGGCCACGTCCGAATCGCCGGCGCGTGCCAGCTGTTCGGCGCCGATGGCCTCGACCACCACGCCGGAGGTGCGGCGCTCGTCCAGATACAGCGCCTGATCGCCGCTGGCGGCGCGACCATGCACGGTCACGCCGGCCAGACGCTCGCCCTCGCCGGCGTCTTCGACGCTGGGCGGCCCTCCGAGGACGACCTCGGCCGTCGCGGCGACACCTTCGGCCACGTCCACGTCGGCGCCGATCGCCGATCCGTGTCCGTCCGCTTCCGCGGCGATGCCATACCGGCCCGGCGGCAAGGCGATGCGGACTTCGCCAGATGCGTCGGTCGTCGCCGTGCGCGTGATTTCCTCTCCCGAGCGCGCCGTGCCGAGCAGGTCGACACGCGCCGCCAGCCCCGCGCCCGCCGCCGAGCGCACCCTCACCACCAGCGCCTGCTGTCCGTCTTCCGTCTTCGCCTGGACCAGCGGAGCCGCCATCAGCAGCACGCTTCCCAGTGCAAACTTGCGCAAACCACGCATTGCCTCACCCCTGCAGGACCGTCCCCGCGAAACGGTCTTCGCGGCAGGACACAAGCGGGCCAGCGTAGAGGGCGCGGTTTACCGTAGGATGACGCGGCCCCGCGCGGCAGGCGGGTGTGAAGGCGCGGCAGCCTCTACAATGTGCGGCTCCCCGTTCGACATCCTTCGCCCGTGAAAGACCAACTCGCCGATTCCCTCCTTCAGGCGCTGCAAGCGCTCCAGTCCGACGGCACCGTTCCGGCGGGCGATCCGCCGTCCTTTGTCGTCGAGCGCACCAAGAGTCGCGAGCACGGCGATTTCGCCACCAACCTGGCGCTGATGCTGGCCAAGCTCGCCGGGCGCAAGCCGCGCGATCTCGCCAACGCGCTGGTCGCGGCGCTGCCGCCGAGCGCGGAAATCGCCAAGGTCGAGATCGCCGGCCCCGGCTTCATCAACTTCTTCCTGAGTCCGGCCGCCTTTCACGCGCAAGTGCGCCAGGTGCTGGAGCGCGGCGCCGACTACGGCCGCGGCAACGCCGGCAACGGCCGCGTGGCCGGCGTGGAGTTCGTCTCCGCCAATCCGACCGGCCCGCTGCACGTCGGCCACGGCCGCGCGGCGGCGATCGGCGACTGCATCGCACGCGTGCTCGGCGCCAACGGCTGGAGCGTGAAGCGCGAGTTCTACTACAACGACGCCGGCGCGCAGATCAACAATCTGGCGATCTCGGTGCAGGCGCGCGCGCGCGGCAAGGGCCCGGAAGACGCCGGCTGGCCCGAAGACGGCTACCGTGGCGACTACATCAAGGACGTGGCGCAGGCCTATCTCGACGGCGCCAGCGTCGAAGTGGACGGCGTGCGCATCGTCGGCGCGAAGGACGTCGACGATCTCGACGCGATCCGCCGCTTCGCCGTCGCCTACCTGCGCCGCGAGCAGAACGCCGACTTGGCCGCGTTCGGCGTCGGTTTCGACGTCTATTTCCTCGAGTCCTCGCTGTATGACGACGGCAAGGTCGAGGACACCGTGAAGGCCCTCGTCGCCAATGGCCATGCCTACGAGGAAGGTGGCGCGCTGTGGCTGCGCACGACCGACTTCGGCGACGACAAGGACCGCGTCATGCGCAAGTCCGACGGCAGCTACACCTACTTCCTGCCGGACGTGGCCTACCACCTCAGCAAGTGGCAGCGCGGCTACGAGCGCGCGATCACCGAACTCGGTTCCGACCACCACGGTTCGCTGGCACGCGTGAAGGCGGGCCTGCAGGCGCTGGATGTCGGCATTCCGAAGAACTGGCCCGAATACGTGCTGCACCAGATGGTCACGGTCATGCGCGGCGGCGAGGAAGTGAAGCTGTCCAAGCGCGCCGGCAGCTATGTCACCCTGCGCGACCTCATCGACGAAGTCGGCCGCGACGCGACGCGCTGGTTCCTGATCGCGCGCAAGTCCGACTCGCAGCTGGTGTTCGACATCGACCTTGCACGCGCGCAGACCAACGACAACCCGGTCTACTACGTGCAGTACGCGCACGCCCGCGTCATGAGCGTGCTGCGCCAGCTCGGCGAGCGCGGCCTTGCCTGGGATCGCGCCAACGGCCTCACCCACCTCGACCGCCTCGACAGCGCGGCCGAGCAGCAGGTCATGCTGGAACTGTCGCGCTTCGGCGAAGTGGTCGAAGCCGCCGGCGCAAGCCTTGAGGCGCACCTGATTGCCACCTGGCTGCGCGAACTCGCGGCCGCCTTCCACGGCTGGTACAACACCAGCCAGTTTCTGGTCGACGACGCGGACCTGCGCGATGCGCGGCTGGCACTGGCCAACGCCGTGCGTCAGGCCCTCGTCAACGGCCTCGACCTGCTGGGCGTTTCCGCCCCGGAGAGCATGTAATGGCAGCGAAGAAGAACAGCCGCCAGGCGACTCGTGGCGGGGCCCCGCAGAAGCCGGCGTGGCTGTGGGTGCTGGTCGGCATGGCGCTCGGCATCGGTCTGATGCTGGTCGTGCTGGGCAAGGACTGGGCACCGTTCCTGCGCAAGAGCAACCTGCCGCAGCCCAATCCGCAGGCGACCGCCCCGCGCGCAAGCGAGGCGCCGGTGGCCGACGCCAAGCCGGCAACCGTGGCCGCTCCGCCGAAGAAGAACTACGACTTCTATCAGGTGCTGCCGGAAGCGGAAGTCGTCATTCCCGACGCGGAGCTGACCGCCAAGGCGAAGGCGGAAAAGCAGGCCACCGCAGCAACGCCGCCGGCAGGCACCGCACCGGTTCCGACCACGCCCGCCGCGGCCGCCAGCGGCCGCTATGTGCTGCAGGTCAGCTCGCTGCCAGACGCACGCGCCGCCGATGAAATGAAGGCGCGGCTGGCACTCTCCGGGTTCAGCGCGCAGGTGCAGCCGGTCACGATCAACGGCAAGACCTGGCACCGCGTGCGCGTCGGCCCCTACGCCAGCGCCAGCTCGCTCGAAGCGGCGAAGAAATCGCTCGCCGACAGCGGCTTCAATGCGATCGCTCTGAAGGAACAGTCGCCCTGACGACCGCGACGGCATTGCGGCCGGCGCGGCCGCAACAGCTGTCGCCGGATCGAAACCTGCGTGGGGGGTCACCGCTGCGGAATTCCCGCACAGCCCGTCCACACCGCATCATGGAGCGCCGGAAATCCGGCGCGCAGCCTCAACCGAGGAAGGTCATCGCCCGCGCAATCGCCGCGTCGGCGTCTGCCGCGATCGCGCGGAGCGCGGCCGAGATGCGTGCGTCTTCGCCGACGCGTCGCCAGAAAATCGCCGCCATGCGCGCAGCTTCGCGCCAATCGTCCTGCTGCTCCGGCGTCGGCAAGGCGATTTCGTAGCGATTCGCGACGACCTCGCCGCTGACCAGCGGGCGGAAGCGCATCGGCAGCATGTCGTAGGCCGGCGCCAGCGGCAGCGGGCGGCGATCGACGAGATGCAGCGAGGCGTTGCCGAGGTGCATGTCGCTGTTGGCAATCAAGGTGCCGTACCAGCCGGTGAGGCACAGGCGACGCGCATCCTCGGCGTCGAGCCAGCCGTCGCGTTGAAGCTCCCGCGCGAACGCGCGCCAGTCGATGCGACCGTGGCCGTAGTACGCCGCGTCGAGCGCGGCCAGCGAGACGAGGCCGCGACGGCCGAGCGATGGCGTGCGGTCGAAACGCGTCGATTGCAGGAACACGCGGCCGCCGGCTTCGACGATCGCGCTGTCCGCGGCCGGCAGCGCATGCTCGCGAAGCACCGTGCAAGCATGGTGCTCGGCGATCAGCAGATCGGCCCAGCGCCGGCCGGCTGGCGTTTCCACGCGATCGCTGAATTTCACGATGACCGGGAGAAGACCGTCGGCGGCGCGCAGCGTGATCGCGAACTTCGGCTGCTCGCCGCCGGCCGAGGAACCGACCGCCTCGCCGCGCAATGCGGCATCGGCGAGCTGCGGGTAACGCGCCTCGCGCTCTCCGGCCGGAACCGGGTCCTGCGGATCGAGGATCGCGTGCAACGCGCGCTGCAACGACGCTTCGCCGAGCACGAGATCGCCGGGCTGGTCGTCGCCATGGCGCAGCAGCGCGAACGCGACGTCGTCGCCGCGCCATATCGCGATGTCGTTCGGCGCGCCGATGTCGGCGGCGACACGGCGCGCGAACGCGCGGCCGAGGAAGCCTTGCGGGCGCTGGTCGTCGAGGAACCACGGCAGGCCGGGATAGAGGCCGGACGCGAAATCGCCATGGGTCAGCGCAGGCCGCTCGCCGTCGCGCTCGAAGAAGAAACCGTCGCCGTGCAGCGCGTGCAGTTCGCCGATGCGTTCGGGTCGCGCGTCGGCATCAATGCGATACAGCGGCCAGTGGCTGCCCATGCGCGCGACATCGTGGGCGAGTGCGTAGCGCGCGGCGCGAGCGCGGCCGATGCGCACGACGCGTTCGCCGGCCTGCGCGAGCAGGCGCGAAACTGTCGGCTGGCTGACCTCGAGTTCAGCGGCGATCGCCGCCGCCGGCAGTGCGCCCTGGCGGCGGAGCAGTGCTTCGAGTGCGGCCCAGCGGGTCTCTTCCATGAGGTAGATTGAATAGATCTATGAATAGATAATCAAGCCTGACGATGGCGACAAACCACCTCAGCAGCGAAAAGAATTACCCCAACTACATGATTTTCATGTAGTTAACTCAAAGAATCCGAGAGCAACTCGCCTGCCTACCACCAAACTTGCGGGATCGATGAATAGATTTTTTGATCGATTCCCGCCGAAGTCCGCCGCACGATGGACTTCGGCGGTAGCCGGCAAGATCAAGCCGCCGCGCGCCCGGCGCCCGGATTGCGCCACGCCGACAGCAGGTCGTCCTGCCGCTTGATCGCGTTCTCGAAGTGGCGCTCCTTGACGTGGCCGAAGCCGCGGATGTGCTCGGGGACGGAGGCGATGTCGACGGCGAGCGCGTGGTTGTCGCCGTTCAATCCGGCGACGAGTTCGTCGGCGGTCTTGAAATAGTCGGCGATCAGCTGACGCTCCATCTTGCGCTCGGCGGTCTTGCCGAAGAGATCGAACGCACCGCCGCGCAGGCCGCGCATCTTCGCCAGCAGCTTGAACGCCTTGAACACCCATGGGCCGTATTCGGCCTTCTTCAGGTTGCCGTCGGCATCGCGCTTGGCGAACAGCGGCGGCGCGAGGTTGAAGCGCAGCGTGTAGTCCCCGTCAAAGGTGTCCTTCAGGCGCCGCTCGAAGTCGCCACTGGTGTAGAGACGCGCGACTTCGTACTCGTCCTTGTACGCCATCAGCTTGAAGGCATAGCGCGCGACCGCCTCGGCGAGCGTACTGAAGCCCGGCGTTTTCGCCTGCTCCGCCGCGCGCACCTTGTCGACCAGGGTGCGGTATTTCTCGGCGTAGGCGGCATCCTGATAGTCGGTCAGGAACGCGACGCGGCGTGCGATGCGCTCGTCGAGCGAGCCGCTGAGGGCGGCGTCGTCGAGCGCGCCGGCGGTGCCGTCGGAAGCTGCGCGGCGCGCCGGCAGCGCCAGCGGGATCGCGCCGGACGGCGTGTGCGCATTCGGCAGGCCGGCGGCCTTGCGCACGGAAACGATGTCGTGCGCGGCCATGCGGCCCCAGTTGAAGGCGGTCTTGTTCATCTCGATCGCCGCGCCGTTGAGCTCGATCGCGCGCACCAGCGCGTCCTCGGACAGCGGCACCCAGCCCTTTTGCCAGGCATAGCCGAGCATGAACAGGTTCGCGGCGATGGTGTCGCCAAGCAGCGCGGTGGCCAGCTTGGTCGCATCGACCAGCTCCGGCGAGCCGCCATCCAGTGCAGTCTTGACCGCGTCGATGATGCCCTGCGCGGGGAACTGCATGTCCGGCTTCATCGTGAACGTGCCGGGCATGGCTTCCCAGGTGTTGAGCACGACGCGCGAGCGGCCGGCGCGGATCTTCGACAGCGCCCAGTAGTCGTTGACCACAACCATGTCGCAGCCGAGCACGAGATCGGCTTCGCCGGCGGCGATGCGCACGGCGTGGATATCGTCCGGCGTCTTGGCGATGCGCAGGTGGCAGGTGACCGCGCCGCCCTTCTGCGCGAGGCCGGTCTGGTCGAGCACGGTGCTGCCCTTGCCTTCCAGATGCGCGGCCATGCCGATCAGCGCGCCGATGGTGACCACGCCGGTGCCGCCGATGCCGGTGACCAGGATGTTCCACGGCTGCGCCAGATCGCTGGCGAACTGCGGCTTGGGCAGGCTGCTGAAATCGGCCGCGCCCTGGCCCTTTTTCTTTTTCAGGCTGCCGCCAACCACCGAGACGAAGCTCGGGCAGAAGCCCTTGGCGCAGGAGAAGTCCTTGTTGCAATTGCTCTGGTCGATCTCGCGCTTGCGGCCGTATTCGGTTTCCTTCGGCAGCACGGAAACGCAGAACGACTTCTCGCCGCAATCGCCGCAGCCCTCGCAGACCAGCGAGTTGATGAACAGGCGCTTGTTCGGATCTTCCATCTTGCCGCGCTTGCGGCGGCGGCGCTTTTCGGTGGCGCAGGTCTGGTCGTAGATCAGCACGCTGACGCCTTCCACTTCGCGCAGGCGCTTTTGCACCGCGTCCAGATTGTCGCGATGCTCGAATTCGACGCCGGCCGGAAACAGCTCCGGGCGCGACCACCTGGCAAGGTCGTCGCTGACGACCACGATCGTCTGCACGCCTTCGCTGCGCACCTGGTGCGCGATGTCAGGCACCGTCAACGTGCCGTCCACCGGTTGGCCGCCGGTCATCGCGACCGCGTCGTTGTAGAGGATCTTGTAGGTGATGTTGACCTTGGCCGCGATCGACTGGCGGATCGCCAGCGAGCCGGAATGGAAGTAGGTGCCGTCGCCGAGGTTCTGGAACACGTGCCTGGTTTCGGTGAACGGCGCCTGGCCGCACCAGGTCACGCCTTCGCCGCCCATCTGCGTGAAGGTGTCGGTGTCGCGGTCCATCCACGTCACCATGTAATGGCAGCCGATGCCGCCGAGGGCGCGCGAGCCTTCCGGCACCACGGTCGAGGTGTTGTGCGGACAGCCCGAGCAGTAATGCGGCACGCGCGGGAAATTCGCGCGCGGCTGGGTGAGTTCCTTTTCCTTTGCCTCGATCCACGCCACGCGCGAGGTGATCGACTCGCTGCTGAAGAAGCGCGACAGGCGCCGCGCGATCACCAGCGCGATCATTGCCGGCGTCAGCTCGTTCGTGCTGGGCAGGATCCAGTTGCCGTCCTCGTCGTACTTGCCAACGACCGACGGGCGCACGTGGTGGTCCCAGTTGAACATGTATTCCTTCATCTGCGATTCGATGAAGGAGCGCTTTTCCTCGACGACGATGATGTCTTCCAGGCCGCGCGCGAAATCGCGGATTCCGATCGGCTCCAGCGGCCAGGTCATGCCGACCTTGTACACGCGGATGCCGATGTCGCTGGCCATCTCGGTGCTGATGCCGAGGTATTCCAGCGCCTGCAACACGTCGAGATAGCTCTTGCCGGTGGTGACGATGCCGAGGCGCGCCTTCGGCGAGTCGATCACCACGCGATCGATGCGGTTGGCGCGCGCGAACGCCTGCGAAGCCTGCACGGCGTACTGGTGCAGGCGCATTTCCTGCGCCAGCGGCGGATCAGGCCAGCGGATGTTGAGACCACCCGGCGGCAGCAGGAAGTCTTCCGGCAGCACGATGTCGAGCTGGTGCGGGTTGACGTTGACCGACGCCGACGACTCGACCGTTTCGGCGATCGTCTTGAAGCCGACCCAGCGGCCGGTGAAGCGCGACATCGCCCAACCGAGCAGGCCCATGTCGAGGATGTCCTGCACGCCGGCGGGATTGAGCACCGGCATCATCGCGCTGACGAATTCCAGCTCCGAACCGTGCGGCAGCGTCGACGAGCGGCAGGCGTGATCGTCGGCCGCCAGCGCCAGCACGCCGCCGAGCGCGCTCGTGCCGGCCGCGTTGCCGTGCTTGAACACGTCGCCGCAGCGATCCACTCCCGGGCCCTTGCCGTACCACATCGCGAACACGCCGTCGTACTTCGCGCCGGGGAACAGGTTGGCCTGCTGCGTGCCCCATACCATGGTCGCGCCAAGGTCCTCGTTGAGGCCCGGCGTGAACTCGATGCTGGACGCTTTCAGGTGCTTCTTCGCTTTCCACAGCTCGAGATCGAGGCCGCCGAGCGGCGAGCCGCGATAGCCGGAAATGAAGCCGGCGGTGCTCGCACCCGCCGCACGGTCGCGCATCTGCTGCATCAGCGGCAGGCGCACCAGTGCCTGCACGCCGGACAGATAGATTCGTCCTTCTGTGCGCG
>JASLGB010000195.1 GCA_030150315.1 Dokdonella sp.
TCAGCTCCTTCATCTTCTCGACCAGTTCGCGACCGCGGCGGTCGGCGCCGGAACGATGCAGGATAAGTGACAAGGCATCGACCCGCTCGCCGTTGACCAGGATGTCCACCCGCACCAATGGCGAGGCCTGGAAGCGCTCGAACTGATAGTCCATCGAGGCGTAGCCGCGCGAGACCGATTTCAGTTTGTCGAAAAAGTCGAGCACGACTTCGGCCAGCGGCAGCTCGTAGCTGATCTGCACCTGGCTGGCCAGATAGTTGATCGAACGCTGCACGCCGCGCTTCTCTTCGCACAACTTGATGACGGCACCGATGTGATCGGGCGGCGTCAGGATGTTGGCGACGATGATCGGCTCGCGGATTTCGTCCACCAGGTTGTTCGCCGGAAGCTTCGCGGGGTTGTCCAGCGGGATCACTTCGCCATCGACTTTCAGCACCTCGTAGACGACGGTCGGCGCCGTGGTGATCAGGTCGAGGTTGTACTCGCGCTCAAGCCGCTCCTGGATGATCTCCATGTGCAGCAGGCCAAGGAATCCGCAGCGAAAACCGAAACCCATCGCTTCCGAGGATTCGGGCTCGAACGCCAGCGCGGCATCGTTCAGACGCAGTTTCTCCAGCGCCTCGCGCAGATCCGGGTAGTCATCGGCATCAATCGGGAACAGGCCGGCGAATACGCGGGGCTGCATCTTCTGGAAGCCGGGCAGCGGTGACGGCGCGGGCTTTGCGGCATGCGTCAGCGTGTCGCCGACCGGAGCGCCGTGCACGTCCTTGATCGATGCCGTCAACCAGCCGACCTCGCCCGCCTTGAGCGAATCCTTGACCAGTCGCTTGGGCGTGAAAACGCCGACCGAATCGACCTCGTGGGCGCGACCTGTGGACATCACCAGCAATTTTTCCTTCGCCCGGATTTCCCCCTGCATCACGCGCACGAGCGAGACGACGCCGAGATAGTTGTCGAACCAGGAATCAATGATGCGTGCTTGCAGCTTGTCGGTATCGCGTGGCTTCGGCGGCGGAATCCGGGCGACGATCGCTTCGAGCACATCGACCACGTTGAGTCCGGTCTTGGCGCTGATCGCTACGGCGTCGGCCGCTTCGATGCCGATGACCGCCTCGATTTCTTCCTTGACCTTGTCGATGTCGGCCGTGGGCAGGTCGATCTTGTTCAGCACCGGCACCACTTCAAGCCCCATCTCGACGGCGGTGTAGCAATTGGCCACCGACTGCGCCTCGACACCTTGGGCTGCGTCGACGACCAGAAGCGCGCCCTCACAGGCCGCGAGGGAACGGCTGACCTCGTAGCTGAAGTCGACGTGGCCGGGCGTGTCGATGAAGTTGAGCTGATAGGTCTGCCCGTCGCGCGCCTTGTACGGCAGCGATACCGACTGCGCCTTGATCGTGATGCCACGCTCGCGCTCGATCGGATTGTTGTCGAGCACCTGGGATTCCATTTCGCGCTCGCTCAGGCCGCCGCAGATCTGGATGATGCGGTCCGCGAGCGTGGATTTGCCGTGGTCCACGTGGGCGATGATGGAGAAGTTGCGTATGTGTTGCATCGTGAACGAGGGCGAAGCCTGCCGTGGGCACAAGAGAACGATTATCGCAGAATATCTTCCGTGCCGGGAATCCGGACACAAGGACGGGGCCATTCGGCCCCGTCCGTTTTCAGTCCGGCCGTTCTCAGCCCAGCGGCTTTCAGGCCAGCCGCCGGCTGGACTGAAAGCCGGAGGCGTCACTCGCCCTTGGCCTTGGGCACCGTAACCGCCAGGAACTGGGTCTGCTCGCCGCGGCGCGCCAACAGCATCACCGCGTCGCCCGGCTTGGCGTCCTTGGTCGCGGCATTGAATTCCGCGACCGATTTGACCGGCTTGCGGCCGACCATCAGGACCACATCGCCCGGCGCCAGTCCGGAACGTCGCGCGCCCGCACCATTGATCCGGGTCACGACCACGCCGTCATTGCCCTCGATGCCCAGCTGCTTGCGTTGTTCCGCAGTCAGGTCATCAACCACGATTCCAAGCGGGTTGCCGGCCGCGGCAGCACCGCCATCGCCAGCCTTTGCCAACGATTTTCCATCAGCGGGCTGCTCGCCCACCGTGACCGGAATCGTCAGGGTCTTGCCATCGCGCCAGATGCTGAGGTCCGCACGCGTGCCCGGCTTGCTGGAGCCGACCATCGGCGGCAAATCAGCCGAGGTCACGATGTCGCGGCCGCCGAACGCGAGAATCACGTCGCCCAGCTGGACACCGGCCTTGTCGGCTGCGCCGCCCGGCGTGATCTGGTTGACCAGCGCGCCACCGCCCCGCGGCAGCCCGAGCGCCTTGGCCTTCTCGCGATCGACGCTCTGGATCTGCACGCCGATCATGCCGCGCGTGACGCGGCCGTTCGTCTTGATCTGCTCGACCGCGTTCATCGCGATATCGATCGGAATCGCGAACGACACGCCCATGAAGCCGCCGGTGTTGGAGAAAATCTGCGAGTTGATGCCGACGACTTGACCCGACAGGTTGAACAGCGGGCCGCCCGAGTTGCCGCGATTGATCGGCACATCGGTCTGGATGAAGGGCACGTATTGCTGGTCGGCGCCGCCGAACTGGCGACCCACGGCGCTGACGATGCCGGCCGTGACCGAATGGTCGAAGCCGAACGGCGAGCCGATCGCCACCATCCACTGCCCTGCCTTCACCGACTTGGAATCACCGATCGAAACGGCAGGCAGGCCGCTGCCGTCGATCTTCAGCAGCGCGATGTCGTACTGCGCGTCCGCGCCGATCACCTTGGCGTCCAGCTCACGGCGGTCGGACAGGCGCACGGTGACACTGTCGGCGCCATCAACAACATGGTTGTTGGTCAAGACGTAGCCGTCTTGCGAAATGATGAAGCCCGAGCCCATGGACATGCGCTCGCCGCCGCGCGGGCGTGGCATCGGGCCGAAGAATCGACGGAAGATTTCCGGCACGTCCTGCTGCGAATAGGGATCGGCGTCCTGCTCCGATCGTGCGTCCGGGTTTCCGCTGGCCTGCACGTTCACGACGGCAGGGCCGTATTTCTCGACGAGGCCGGTGAAATCGGGAAGGTCCGCGGCGAACGCCGGCACCACCAGCGCACACGTCGCGATCGTCGCGAAGAACCAGCGGGAAAGCGCCCCGCTCCTCTCATACGTCATGGCATTACCTCTTTTTCCCTGTGGATTGGAACAAGTCGCCGCAATGAATGCAGCCGGATCTGATGGATGCCTTGGTTATCGCAAAGTTCCGAGGTGCCGCAGCGACCGGCATCGCGTCTCACCTTTCCTTCAGCGCGACGGAAGCGGCTGCACCGATCGCGCCATGCGCTGCACGGTCACGCGCGGAACATCACCCAGCGCGGTGACGCGCACGTCGGCGGCGTCGTGCGAATAGATGTTCAGCGCGCCGCGGGTGGTTGCGCTGTCCGCTGCGGGCGCCTGGCGCACATCGCGTGGTTCGACGTAGACGGAGACCGTGGCGACGCCGTCGGTATAGACATGATGCTCCGAGCGTGTCGGCGCCAGCATCGGCCAGTGTCCGCTGGAGTAGCGGAAGCCTGGCGGAAGATCGGTGACGTGCCAGCGCGCCGGCGCGCCCTGCACGCCCTCCTCGACCGGCCGGGCCGCAGCGGGAGCGTCAATCGCGGAAAATTCGTCCGTCTTGAAATTCACCCGGATGTCGAGCGACACGAACAGGAACTGCTCCACCGCCTTGCCGGAGCCGTCGAGCAGGGCGGATTTCAGCGGCAGGTGCGACTCGTCCTCCAACCACAAGCGGTAGCCGTAGCGATAGCCGTCCAGAGGACGGATCTCGAACACCTGCGCCGGATATCCCGCGATGCGGTCGCTTCCCGTCAAAGCGATCGAATAGAAGCGCTGGAGGCGTG
>JASLGB010000199.1 GCA_030150315.1 Dokdonella sp.
ATACCCGGCAGCGCGCCGGATATCGCCGTGGAACCGCCTCAGAATTCGTAGCTGGCGCCTGCGTAGAACGTGCGGCCCAAGCCGGGCTCCAGGCCGCCGCCGAAAACGCGCGCGTAGTACTTCCGGTCGGCCAGGTTCGACACGCCGCCGAGCAGCCGCAGATGTGCGATCACCCACCAGTCGGCGGAAAAATCGACGACGGTGTACGAGGGCACCTTGGCCGGCACGTGATTGGGCGCGCCGGGCGTGCCGATGCCGACGTTGGAATCCTGGAAGTACTGCGGCGCCACCGACACCGCCGACAGCGCCAGTTTGAAGTGATCGTCCTCGCGCCAGGTCACGCCGACGCGTGCCAGGTATTTCGGCGAGAACGCCGGATGGTTGCCGACCCGGACAGCCGGGTTGTGCGTCGCCGTGAATTCGGCGTCGAGCAGGCTGAGGTTGGCGAACAGCGCCAGGTGTTGCCTAGTCTGCGGATCGCGCGCAGCGAGGAGGTCATAGGACACCTGCCCTTCGAAGCCGCGGTGGCGCGTGTCGCCGGTGTTGGTGTTGATCGTATTGCCGGGTTTTTCGCCTTCGATCTGCTTGGCCTCGATGCGGTCTTTCACGTTCACCTGAAACAGGCTGACGTCGTAGAACAATCCGTCGCGCGGCGTGCCGTGCACGCCGGCCTCGAACGACAGCACCTTGGTTGGATCGGGGTTGTTGATCGAGCTGGCCGCGGTATTGCCGAACGGCGAGCCGATGTCGAAATAGCGAACCGGGCGCCAGCCCTGCGAGACGTTGAAATAGGTTTCGTTCTCGCGGCCGAAGTCGTTGCCGGCACCGAGGCCGAACAGCGGCACGGTGTGGGTTACGTCGCGCCTGACCAGATCGCGCGTCAGGTTCGGTGGACGCACGCTCTCGTCGATGTCGACGTTCTCGCGATCGATGCGCACCGACGGTACGAAGTGCCAGCCGTTGCCGAAGCGGAACACGCTCTCGGCGAATACCGAGGCGTAGTCGGTGGAGCGTTCCTGGCGCAGGCGCTCGCAGGCCTTGTCGGCGGCGTTCACGCAGGGGCGTCCGAAGCGGACGTAGCGGTCCGGAGAGGCTTGGCCGGTGGTCCACTGCCGGAACGGCGCGTCGGAGTGGTAGAGGGTGGTGCCGACGGTCAGTGCGTTGCCGCGGCCCCAGCGGTGCAGCAGGCGCGCGTCCACGCCGCCGAAGCGGAACTGGTCGTCCTGCAGTACGCCGTTCGAGCGCGAGGCGTTGTCCTGATAACCGCCCCACAGCTTGGCGACGAGCTGGTTGTCCTCGTCGAAGTCTTGCTTGTGCGTCAGGCTGAGGACGTAGCGGTCGGTCCACACGCGGTTCACCAGCGACGGCGAGAAATCCTCGTCGGCGACGAACTGCGTGTAGCTCATGCGGCCCGGATCGCCGGTGTTGACGTTGTACAGGTGGAAGTCGAGCGCGGTGTAGGAGTCCTCGCTCGGGCGGTAGCCCAGATGCAGGTCGGCGCCCTTCAGCTTCGAATCGCCGTTCATGCGCTGGCCGTCGTTGCTGCGGTAGTGCGCGTCGGCGAGGTATTCCCAGGCGCCGCTGGTACCGGAGACCTGGTTGAACGTCGCGAACAGGCCGTTGCTGCCAGCGACGTTCTCGGTGTAACCGGCGAACGCGCGGTCCCTGACCGGCTTCTTGCTGATCAGGTTGACGGCCGGCGGCGGCTCCGGGCCGTACAGCAGGGAGCTGCCGCCACGGATGAGCTGCACTTCCGCCAGCGTCTGCGGCAGCGGGAACGTATAGATCGTCGGGTAGCCGATCCAGTCGGACATCAGCGGGATGCCGTCGAGCAGCACCGTGACGAACTCCGACTCCTGCGGGTTGCCTATGCCGCGATAGCTCAGGTTGACCTGGCCGGGCGTCTGCTGCTCGGAATAGAACAGGCCCGGCGTCTGCGCGAACAGTTCGCGCAGGTTGTTGTCGACCACGGTGGGGATGTTGTCGACCTTGGTGATCGAGGTTTTCTTGGTGACCGTGATGAGCGGCCCGTCGACCTCGCGCATGATGTGTTGCAGCTTGGGGCGCGACTCCCAGTAGGCGCGGTCCTTGACCAGGACCTTGGGCAGTTCGGCGGCTTGTCCAGTGTCGGCCGGCGCGGCAGGTTGGGCCTGTGCGCCGGCATGGAAGCTGGTGGCGACAGCGAGCGCGAGCGCGCCGCGTCGAAGAAAGATCGTGTTCATCGAGTCCCCGGGAATCGCCCCTGAAGGAGGGGCGGCGATGTCTTATGACAGTCCCGGGGCTGGCGTTGTAGGGCCGGAAATCTTAAGTCTTTAGGCGGATATATTGTTCCGACTCAGTGCGGATCCGGCACGAAGCCGCCGGGGAACGGCCGCGGCGTCGTCTGCCGGCGCGCAAGGGCGCGCGGGATGATGCCCTGAGCGACCAGATTGGCCCGGCTGTCGTACCAGACCGCCACCGTTTCGGCCGGCTGGCGCGTGGCGCGGACGAACGTGGTCTGGTCGACGCGCGCGTATTCGCGCTCGCCATGACCGGTGCCGAGCCGTTCGCTGCGGGGCGCCAGCGACGTGTTCTTCTGTCGTGCCGCCTGCGCGCGAGATTCGGCGGTCGCGCCGGTGGCGGCATCGGCCTGCGCCTGCGCTGCCGGCCTCGCCTCGCGGGCGATCTCCGGCAGTGGCCGCGGCCGGTACTCGGCGCGCTCTGTGAATACCGCCACGCCGATCACGCCGACATCGTTCGGGCGGCCGGTCCTGGCCGCATAGCTGTCCGGCAGTGCGGTGAAATTGAACTGCGCGATCTCGTCCAGGTTCTTGCGCCAGCCGGCGATTTCGGTCGATTCCCACGGCCCCAGCACATAGCCGGACTGGTCCGGGCTGGCGGTCTCGCCGGTCACCGCGTTGACGCCGTCGACGCTGAGCACGGCCAGCACGCGGCCGCCGCTGCGGTTGCTCAGGCGCACCGCGTAGCGGTGGCCCGGCGTGCCGGCGACGTGCAGCCGGCCACGGCTGGACCAGGTCGGCAGGGTCTGGCCGGTATCGCGGTCGACCACGGCAAGGTCGATCAGGTTGCCGGCGCGCGCCGGCGGCGCGGCAAGGACGGTGGCGGCGAGCAGGGCACAACAGAGCAGGGCACGCATGGCGATCTCCGGTTCGGGACAGGAGCGTGCAACGCGGCGGAGGGGCGAGCGGGGTTGCCGCGTTGCGATCGCCGACCGCGCGCCCTAGCATTCCGCTGCTTGTCACGCCGCCTGCGCCGCCCGGTGCCATCGAGCCGCAGACGATTTCCCGCTTGCCCCTCGGTCCGTGCGGACGCCACCGATCGCATCGGCACTGGCGTCATCGACGCAGCGGGCCGGTGTTCACGGGCACTCCGCGCGTGCGTCTGGCGCACTCCGCTTCATACCAACGGCCTTCGATCCATGCAGAAACGACGCATCCTCACCGGCATCACCACCTCCGGCACGCCGCACCTCGGCAACTACGTCGGCGCGATCCGTCCGGCGATCGTCGCCAGCCGCGCGGCCGATGCCGAATCGTTCTACTTCCTTGCCGACTACCACGCGCTGATCAAGTGCGGCGATCCCGAGCGCGTGCAGCGCTCGACGCTGGAAATCGCGGCGACGTGGCTGGCCGCCGGCCTCGATCCGGACAAGGTCGTGTTCTATCGCCAGTCGGACATTCCCGAGATTCCGGAGCTGACCTGGCTGCTGACCTGCGTCACCGCCAAGGGCCAGCTCAACCGCGCGCACGCCTACAAGGCGGCCGTGGATGCGAACGCTGCGGCAGGCGAAGACGCCGACGCCGGCGTCAGTGCCGGCCTGTACATGTATCCGGTGCTGATGGCGGCCGACATCCTGATCTTCGGCGCCAACGAGGTGCCGGTCGGCCGCGACCAGATCCAGCACATCGAGATGGCGCGGGACATCGGCCAGCGCTTCAACCATCTCTATGCCAAAGGTCTGGCGCAAAAGGGCGTCTCGTTCACCCTGCCGGAAGCGCGCATCGAGGAAAACGTGGCCACGCTGCCTGGACTGGACGGGCGCAAGATGTCCAAGAGCTACAACAACACGATTCCGCTGTTCGATCCGCCGGCCAAGTTGCGCAGCGCGATCATGGGCATCGTCACCGACTCGCGCGTGCCGGGCGAGCCGAAGGACGCTGACAGCTCGCATATCTTCTCGATCTACCAGGCATTCGCCACGCCCGAGGAAACCGCCGCCATGCGCGAGGCCTTCGCCGACGGCATCGGCTGGGGCGATGCCAAGCAGAAGCTGCACGAGCGCATCGAGACGGAACTGGCGCCGCTGCGCGAACGCTACGCGGCACTGGTCGCGCGGCCCGAGCGCATCGAGGAACTGCTGCACGCGGGCGCGGCCAAGGCGCGTGCGATCGGCAAGCCGCTGGTCGACGCGGCGCGCTGGGCGGTGGGCATCCGCCCCCTGACCGACAGCGCCACCGCGACGGCAGCCAGGACCGAAGTGGTGGCGCTGCCGCAGCTCAAGAGCTATCGCGAGAACGACGGCAAGTTCTACTTCAAGCTCGCCGATGCCGATGGCCGCGTGCTGTTGCAAAGCCGCGCTTTCGATTCGCCGAAGGACGCCGGTCGTCTGACGGCGGCGCTGGTCGACGCGGCCGACGATGCGCCGGCACTGGCGCCGCTGCTGGGCGAGGCGCTCGGCGTCGAGGCATCGGCGGATGCGGAGGCGATCGCGGCGTTGGCGGCACTGAAGGCGGACAAGCTGGCCAAACAGTCGCGCAAGGCCTGACCGGCGCGCGGCTGCCGCCGCGCCGCAGCGCGTGGCCCGGGGTATAAACTCGCCGCCATCCGAAGGGCTGGCCGTCACCGACGGCCGGCTCCTGCGTCTCTGTGGCTGCCGCTTCCGGCATTCCGCCTTTGCTGCCCGACCTTCGACTATCCGATTCCGCCGCCGTGTCCTTTCGCCTGATCCTGCTGATTCTTGTTGCGATCTACCTTGCCGCCGTGCTGGTGGTGCACTTCCGCGGCCGCGCAAAGCTGAAGTTCCGCAAGCAGGTGTTCGACCATTCCGGCTTCTTCGCGCTGTCGAACGTGCTCGTGTACGCGTTCTCGAAGGTGCCGAACGCGCCGTTTCCGGATCGCGCGCAGTTTGCGCAGCTCGATGCGCTGCGCGACGACTGGCAGGTGATCCGCGACGAGGCGCTGCACCTGTTCGACGAGGGCTACATCAAGGCCGCCGAGAAGAACAACGACGCCAGCTTCGCCTCGTTCTTCAAGGAAGGCTGGAAGCGGTTCTACCTGACCTGGTACGGCGCGCCGCTGTCGAGTGCGGCCACCCTCTGCCCGCGCACGGTCGCGCTGCTGCAGGGCATTCCCGAGGTGAAGGCGGCGATGTTCGCCCTGCTGCCGCCCGGCTCGAAGCTCAATCCGCACCGCGATCCGTTTGCCGGATCGCTGCGCTATCACCTGGGACTGGTCACGCCCAATTCCGATGCCTGCCGCATCGTGGTCGACGGCACGGAATATTCCTGGCGCGACGGCGAGGACACCGTGTTCGACGAGACCTTCGTGCACTGGGCCGAGAACCGCACCGACCAGACCCGCGTGATCCTGTTCTGCGACGTCGAGCGGCCGCTGCGCTTCGCGCCGCTGGCCGCGTTCAACCGCTGGTTCGGCGCCGTGCTGGGCCGTGCGACGGCAACCGACAACGTCGGCGGCGAGCGCGTTGGTCTGGTCAACCGCCTGTACGCGTTCGCCGACCGCATGGGCGAGGCGCGCAAGCGCTTCAAGCGCGCCGCGCCGCGCACCTACCAGACCACGCGCGTGGTGCTGGCGCTGGCCCTGCTCGGCTGGCTGGTCGCTCCCTTGCTGATTCGAGGCTGAGTCCGCCTCAAGCCGCGCGGCCGGTGTCGAGGCCCGATCGAGCCGCGCGCAACGGCCGGTCGTGCCGCCGATGCGGCCGCATGGGGTAAACCCGAGATGGGGCACACCCGAGGCTGTTTTGGAGAATACGCTGGAGTACGGTCTATCCACCCTCGCCAGCGGATGGCGTCTCCCGAACGACCGAGGTGCGTCATGTCGCCGATTGCCAATGCCCATTCGAACGCGTCCGCCTACCGCGAAGTGCAGGCGACCGACACGCAATACGCCAAGGCCGCCGAACTCGACCTCGGCGCGCGCCGCGCCCTGGGCGATACCAGCACGCGCATCGACGGCAACGCCAACAACAGCGGCGCCCGCACCATGCAGCAGACGCCAGATGGCAAGGCGATCGCGGTCGATCCGCTGCATCAGGACGGCGAGATTTCCATCGCGCGCGAACGCACCCTCGTTTCCGACGGGCGCGGCGGCCAGTACGTCAGCTCCGACCAGCTGGTGCTGACCACCGGCGCGGGCGACGACCGCGTCAGCGTCAAGAACAATTCCGACGGCTCGCTGGCGGTCAACGTCAACGGCAAGGCCTACCAGTTCGAGATGGCCGACGCCCAGGCGCTGACCGTGCGCGCCGGTGCCGGCGACGACGTGATCGCCGTGGCGGCCGACGTCAAGGTCAGCCTGATCGTCCATGGCGGTGCCGGCGACGACACCATCACCACCGGCGCCGGCAACGACTTCGTCTACGGCGGCGACGGCAACGACACCATCCGCACCGGCGCCGGCCGCGACTATGTCGAAGGCGGCAACGGCGACGACACCATCAATGCCGGCAGCGGCAATGACGTCGTCTATGGCGGCGACGGCAACGACACCCTGGTTGGCGGCACCGGCGACGACTATCTGGAAGGCGGCCACGGCAATGACGTGCTGCGCGGCGGCAGCGGCAACGACATGCTGTCCGGCGGCCACGGCGACGACCGCATCGAAAGCGGCTCCGGCCAGGATCGCGTCTACACCGGCGAAGGCCGCGACAGCGTCTACAACACCTCCGGCCGCGATGTCGTCTACGCGCAACAGGGCGTGGACGACATCGCCTCGTCGCGCCGCGCCAGCGCGCAGGTCGTCAACGTCGACCTCAGCGGCGCGCCGGGTTCGGTCGGCGTGCGCGTGGAAGGGTCGCCGGAGTTCGTGCAGCGCGTGCAGGCCGACATCGACATGCTGCGTGCCTCGCCGGTCGGCCGCCAGATGCTGGCCGAGTTCGATCGCACCGCGGCCAACGGCAACAGCGTGACGATCCGCGAGCTGGCCAACGAGGACAACGGCTATGCCATGCCCGACGTCGCGCGCGGCGGCACCTGGGCCGACACCGAGCTGGTGCGCGGCCGTGCCGGCAAGGGCGAATCGTCGGTGATCGCGTACAACCCGTCGTTCCACATGGCCGAATTCCCGGCGCCGGGCGTGGTGCTGTTCCACGAGATGGCGCATGCCTGGAACGCGGCCACGGGCACCTTCCAGCTCGGCGACTACCGCGGCAGCGACGCGCAGGACCGCAACGCCGGCGTGCCGAACGCGGAGCGTCAGGCGGTCGGTCTGGACAACAGCGGCACGCCCTACAATTTCGACCGCAATCCGTCCACGCCCGACACCACGGCCAATCCGCTGTGGCTGAGCGAAAACGGCCTGCGCGCGGAACTCGGCCTGCCGGCGCGCCTGCACTACGCGCTGTAAGCACACCCGCATGCGCCTGCTGCTGATTCCATGGCTTTTCGGCACGATGCTGGCCTCGGCCGCCGTGCCGGCTGGAAAGGAATCGACCATGCCTGCCACTTCGACGCAGACGACGCTCACCCACGAAGGCGTGCGGCTCGAGGCGGACTTCGCCTTCGACGCCGCCACGCAGCGTCTGGCAGTGCGCTATCGCCTGCACAACGGCAGCGCCGCCGCGATCGGCGTGTTCGATCGCGGCGACACCCTGGCGTTGAAGCAGGGACGGCTGGCAACGGGCACGGTCGGCGCGCCGGCCACGGAACAGGGCGCGGACGGCCTCACGCTGCAACACCGCGCGTGGCCGCTTCGCCGGCCGGCACCGACCGTGCCACCGGTTCCGCTGGCCGCGCGTGTCGACGCCGGCGCCGATCTGAGCGGCCAGTTCCACGCCAATGTCGGCGGCGCGGCGCGCGTTCGCTGGTGCCTTGCTTACGCGACGTTCGACGACGCGCATTTCTCCGCGCCGCAGCAGGTCGACGGCATCGCGCTGTGGCGCGCCTCGTTCAACGTCGTGTCGCTGCAGCAGTCGCTGTGCACGCCGTGGTTCGATCCGGCCGTGCAGCGCTTCGAGTCCTGACGGCTCGCCAGCCGCGCTGCGCGGCGGCACACTCGCGGCATGAACGAGAAACCGTTTTCCGCCGCCTGCGAGCGCAATCGCGAGCCGATTCTCGCCGTGCTGCGCGAATGCCTCGCCGATCGCCGCCATCTGCTCGAGGTCGGCAGCGGCACCGGCCAGCACGCCGTGCATTTCGCTGCGGCCCTGCCGCGCTTGACGTGGCAGGCCTCCGAGCGTCCCGAACACCTCCCGGGCCTGCGCCTGTGGCTCGACGAGGCCGCGCTGGCGAACACGCCAGCCGCGCTGGAACTGGATGTCGGCGGCGCATGGCCTGTCGGCCCGTTCGACGCCGTGTTCAGCGCCAACACGCTGCACATCATGGCGTGGACGGAAGTGCAGGCCTTCTTCGCCGCGCTGCCGGCGATCACCACGCCGGATGCCGGGCTGGCGATCTATGGCCCGTTCAATGTCGATGGGCGCTTCAGCAGCGACAGCAACGCGCAGTTCGATGCGATGCTGAAGGCGCGTGCGCCGCATATGGGCATCCGCGATGCGGCCGCGGTCGATGCGCTTGCGCGCGCAGTCGGTTTCGAGCTGGCCGAGGACGTGGCGATGCCGGCCAACAACCGCCTGCGCCTGTGGCGGCGCGTGGCGTGAGCACGCCGATCCTGCTGGCCTGGAGCGGCGGCAAGGACGCGGCGCTCACGCTCGAACGCCTGCGCGCCCACGCGCGCTGGCGCGTCGTTGGTCTGGTCACCACGCTGGATGCGGACGAGCGCGTCTCCGCGCACGGTGTCCGTGTCGACGTATTGCAGCGCCAGGTCGAGGCACTCGGCCTGCCGCTGCATCGGGTGCGGATTCCGGCCGGTGCCGACAACGCAACCTACGAGCGCGCGTTCGCTGCCGCGCTGGAGCACGCGCGTGCCGACGACGACGCACTCGACACGATCGCGTTCGGCGATCTGTTGCTGGCCGATGTGCGCGCCTGGCGCGAGGCGCAGCTCGCGCACATCGGCTGGCGCGCGCAATTCCCGCTGTGGGGCGAGGACACCGCGCAGCTGGCCCGGCATTTCATCCGGCGCGGCTACCGCGCGATCGTGTGCAGCGTCGATATGCATCGGCTCGATGCGGGGTTTTGCGGGCGCGAATTCGACGCGGCGTTCCTGCGCGACCTGCCGTCCACCTGCGACCCCTGCGGCGAAAACGGCGAGTTCCATACCTGGGTCACCGCGGGGCCGCCGTGGCCGCAGCCGCTGCCGTTCGTGCAGCGGACGCAGCCGCTCGCCGGCGCGCGTTTTGCCCAGGCCGACATCGAGATCGAGCCGGCGAGCGGCCGAGTACCGGCGCCGTGACCGGTTGCACCGCGGGCGCGCGGCGCCAGCCGCACTGGCGGCTGAAGGACTGCGGGCCACTGGGAACTCGCCCGAGTTCGATCGAGTCCATCGACCGCGGAGTGCATTGCTCCACGCAATGACGCCGTGCCGGTAACGTCAGCCGCTTCGACTGCGCATCGGCCAACCCCGGCTCGAGTGCGGCTGCGCTCGTGCCGCTCGCTGATTGGATTCCCGCTTCGGAGAGTGCCATGACCCTGCGTTCGCGCCTTGTTGCCATCACGCTGTCCACCTGCTGCCTCGCCGCCGTGCCGCTGGCGTGGTCGGCCGCCGCCCTTGCCGCGGAAGCGACCTCCCCGCGGCCTCGAAAAACGCCCTGCCGAGCTACGAGCAGCTCGATGCCAACAACGACGGCATCGTCACCCTGCCGGAAGTGGAAGTGCACAACCCGGAACTGGCGCACCGCATCGCCCATTGCGATACCAACGGCGACAACAAGCTGAGCCGGGAGGAATACGGCAAATGCCATCTGGCGCCGGAGAAGAAGAACCACGCATAGCCCGCGTTTCGGCAGGGCGAGGCGGCGACGGTCATCTGCCGCACGCCGGTCGAGGCCGCCGTCCTTGCACCTTGCCCTTGCCGCGCGGTCGCCGCGGGCGACTGCGTGAAGCCTGCCGCTTGTGCGGCGTCGATTCCCGATCGCGGCGCTCGCCACGTCGCCGGTCGCGTGCGATCCTGAGCGACGGAAGGGAAGGCCGGATGCCGCCGGGACGAGCCGTCCGCTGCGCCCGCCCCGCCACGGCGTTCCTTCGGTCGCGAAGCGCCTGCCTTCCGCACCGCGCCCTGCACACGATCAAAGGAATGCCGCATGAAGAAGACTGCCTCCGCCCTCGCGCTTGCGTTCGTCTGCGCCGCGATCATGGCCACCCCGCTTCCGGCCCGCGCCGGCCCGGCGACCGACGCGCTCGGCGCCTGCCTCGCCGACAACACCAGCGGCAAGGAACGCAAGACGTTGGCGCGCTGGGTGTTCATCGCGATCTCCGCGCATCCGGCGATCAGCGATGCGTCGGCAGTGACCGCATCGATGCGGGACGATGCCGACCGCGACATGGCGGCGCTGGTCATGAACCTGCTGTCCGAGCGCTGCACCGCCGAAACGGCGCGCGCGATGCGCGTGGATGGTGCGCGCTCGCTGGAAAGCGCGTTCGAATCGCTGGGCAAGCTGGCGATGGTCGAGCTGATGTCCAATCCCGAAGTCGCGCAGTCGATCTCGTCCTACGCCAAGCATCTGGACACGGGCAAGCTCGATTCGATCCTGAAGCAGCAGGCGGCGGACTGATGCGTCGCGCGCCGCTGTTTTCCTACAGCGGCGCGAACAACTCGGCCAGGTCGGTCTCGTCGAAGCGCAGGTCCTGCGTGCTGCCGCCTTCCAGCACGGCGGCGGCGAGTTCGGCCTTGCGCTGCTGCAGGGCCTGGATCTTTTCCTCGACGGTGCCGGCGCAGATCAGCTTGTAGACGAATACCGGCTTGTCCTGGCCGATGCGGTGCGCGCGGTCGGTGGCCTGTGCCTCGACCGCGGGATTCCACCACGGGTCGTAGTGGATCACGGTGTCGGCGGCGGTCAGGTTCAGGCCGACGCCGCCGGCCTTCAGGCTGATCAGGAACACTGGAACTTCGCCGTTCTGAAAACGCTTGACCAGATCGCCGCGATCGCGCGACGGCGTTTCGCCGGTCAGGCGCTGCCAGCGCAGCTTGCGCGCATCGAGCGCGGCGCCGATCAGGTCGAGCATGGCGGTGAACTGGCTGAACACCAGCACGCGGCGGCCCTCGTCGACGAGGCCGTCGAGCAGGTCCAGCAGCAAGTCCAGCTTGGCCGAACCCTCCACGCGGCGCGCGCCTTCGAGCTTGACCAGGCGCGGGTCGCAGCAGGCCTGGCGCAGCTTCAGCAGCGCGTCGAGCACGACGATGCCGCTTTGCGCGAGGCCGCGCTTGCGCACTTCGGCCAGCACGCGCTCGTGCTGGCTCAGGCGCAGTGTCTCGTACAGCTCGCGCTGCGCGCCTTCCAGTTCCACCGAGCGCGCGATTTCGGTTTTCGGTGGCAGGTCGTCGAGTACGTCTTCCTTGCGCCGGCGCAGCAGCAGCGGCGCGATGCGGCGCTGCAGGCGTTCTCGGCGTTCGGCATCGCCATGTTTCTCGATCGGCGTGCGGTAGAACTTGCGGAAGTCGCGCTCGTTGCCGAGCAGGCCCGGTTCGACCGCGTCGAACTGCGCCCACAGTTCGCCGAGATGGTTTTCCAGCGGCGTGCCGGTCATGGCCAGGCGTCGCCGCGCCGTCAGTCGGCGCACGCAGCGTGCGGTCTGGCTGCCGGCGTTCTTGATCGCCTGCGCCTCGTCCAGCACGAGCAGGGCGTAGTCGGCCTTCTCCAGCACGTCGATGTCGCGTGTCAGCAGCGGATAGGTGGTCAGCACCAGGTCGTGGCGTGTGATGTCGTCGAAATCCTGTGCGCGCGACGGGCCGTGCAGGACCAGCAGCGAAAGATCCGGCGCGAAGCGCGCGGCTTCTTCGCGCCAGTTGGTGACCAGGGAGGTCGGCACGAGGATCAGCGAAGGGCCAATGAGGCGGCCGGCTTGTTTCTCGGCAAGGAAGTGCGCAAGCACCTGCACCGTTTTTCCGAGGCCCATGTCATCGGCGAGTACGCCGCCGAGTCCGGCTTCGGCGAGAAAGCCCAGCCAGGTCAGGCCGTCGCGCTGGTACGGGCGCAAGGTGGCGCGCAGGCCGGCCGGTTCGGACATCGGCTCATGCGCTGCGGCCAGCCGCGTGAAGGCTTCGCGCAGACGCTCGCCGCCGCGCCATGGCAGGTTGGGGCCGAGTTCCGCCAGCACGCCAGCCTGGGCGCGTCGCAGGCGCAGCGGGCCTTCGGGCGGCGCGCTGTCGAGCGTGCCGATCCATTCCAGCAGCGGGCCGATCAGCTCGCGCAGGCGCGACAGCGGCAGCGGCACGCGCCGGCGCTCGTCGACCGGCACCAGCCAGGTCGCGTCTTCCGACTCGCCCTTGCGCGGCGCCAGCGGAAACTGCGGATCGGCCAGCAGGCGATGCAGGATCGGCAGCAGGTCCACGCGCTCGCCGCCAAGGTCGATGCCTAGCCGCAGGTCGAACCATGCCGGGTCGTTCTCCTCGATTTCGGCATACCAGTCGTCCGGTTCGTCGACCAGCTCGTAGGGAAACCCGGCATCCGATTCGAGACGGAAACCGAGCTCGCGCAGGCGGGCAGCCACGGCGAATACCTGCTCGGTGCCGGCGAGCTGGCCGCGGCCGTGCTCCAGCACGAAATCGTCGTCCGGCAGCGCATTGCGGGCGAGGCCGGGAATGCGTGGCAGCACGCCGGCCTGCACGAAACCGGCGCCTTCGAGCTGTTCCAGCGTGGCCAGCTCGCGCGGGCGATCGCGCACGATGTCGAGCAGCCGCCCCTCGTGCAGGCGCCGGTCGCGCGCGTGGGAACCGAGCGGCAGGCGCGGGCCTTCGTAGTCGAACGTCAGCCGCAACGCCCCGGCGAGGTGGCGCCCGGCGGATGTCGCGATCGGCACTGAGCGCAAGGTCAGTATCGGGCTTGGGCGTGCCTTGTAGACCTCCAGCTGCGCCGGCGCCTTCGGTGGCGGCAGCGAACGCAGGCGCGGGCTGCGTTGCCAGCGCTCGTCGAGCAGGGCCGCCTGCTCGGGTTGCAGCACCGGCGCGCGCAACGCGGCGGCGGCCACCTCGGCGTCGGCGTCGACACGACCGAGGGTCAGTTCGGCCGGCTCCCAGTACCACAGGCCGCCGATGCGCAGCAGGCGCGCCTTTGGCGAGGCGTCAGCCAGCACCGGCATCAGTTTCTGGCTGCCGTCCTCGTAGCTGTGCCATTGCCAGCCGAGCGCGCGCTGCGGCCCGAGCGCGATCGGCGTCGTCGATGGCCGATCCATGAAGCACGGATGTTCCTTCAGCAAGGTCTCCAGCAGGGTTTCGTCACGCGCCTCGCCGAGACGATAGGCATACGAGTACAAGGTGCTGCGCATGCGCAGCTGCGCCATCAGCTCGAATTGCTTCTGGTCGAGCACGCCCCAAGGGTCGCCAGTGACGCCGGGCACGATGGGTTGCGCCTGGGCGTAGCCGCCTTTCAGCGACGGCTTGAGCCAGGCGGGCTGCGCGTCGATGCCCGGCAGCACGCCAGCGCCTATGCGCAAGATCAAGCCGAAGCGATGCTCCTTCGGTGCGGCGACGGAGGCATCGGACGCTTGCGTTGCATCGAGCGCATCCAGCCAGCCGGCCCATAGTCCCAGTTGCGGCGGCACCGGCTCGGTGGAGGGCGCGGGCGCGCTTTCCAGTTCAGCCAGGACAAGGGCCGCGGCGTGCTTGCAGTTGCGCAGCATGGGGCAACTGCAGCGTGTATCGAGTTGCGCGTCGTCGCCCCGGCGCGACAGGGTCACGCTGGCGAGATACGGCGTGCGGGCAGTTCCCTGCACTTGGCCGGACAGGCGACCCTGATTCCCGTCTCCGGTGTATTCCACGTCCCGCACTCGATCGCGGCGCAGGTAGTCGGCTCCCTTGGCCAGCGTGGCCCGATTCAGGCGCGTGCCGAGATGGCGCGACAGCAGCTGGCGGAAGACGGATTCATCCATGTCCGGTAAGGCCAAAGTCCGGAAGCAACTGCCGATGATGGAGGCGGACGGTCGACACGTCCAGCATCCGGCGTTGCCGGCGCCTGCGGTGCTGCGCTGGCGCACGCGGGCTATGCTGTGTGGCCCTTCCCGTGCAGGAGTCTCCGGCATGAGTCATGCCCTCGTCACCGGTGCCAATCGCGGACTGGGTCTGGAATTCGTGCGCCAACTGCTGGCGTGCGGCGAGCGCGTGGTCGCGACCTGCCGACAACCCGGCCGCGCCGCCGAGCTGACCCGCCTGGCCGGCGAGCATCCGGGGCATCTGGTGGTGTTGCCGCTGGTCTTGCCCGAGCCGCGCTCGATCGCGGAACTCGCGCGCGAACTGGCCGCGCTCGACCTGCGCATCGACCTGCTGCTGAACAACGCCGGTGCCTTGCAGACGGGCGAGCGCTTCGGTGCGCTGGAGCGCGATGCATTGAGCGCGAGTTTCGAGACCAATGCGGCCGGCCCGCTGCTGTTGACGCAGGCGTTGGTGCCGCTGCTGACCGAACAGGCGCGGATCGTGAATCTTTCCAGCCGGCTCGGCTCGATCGCGCTGACCGAATCGTTCAACACGCCGAGCTACGCGATCGGCAAGGCGGCCTTGAACATGGCCACGCGCCTGCTCGCGATCGAGCTGGGCGCGCAGGGCAGGGTCGTTGTCGCGATCAGTCCGGGCTGGGTGCGCACCGACATGGGCGGCGCGCAGGCACCGCTGGCGCCGGACGAATCCGTCGCATCGATGCTGGCCTTCATCGATGCGCTGGCGCCCGCGCACAACGGCGGCTTCTTCGGACACGCTGGCGAGCCCATTCCGTGGTGATGCCGGGGTGATGGCGGCGGGTTGGAGTCCGGCGTCGACTGCGGGAGACTGTCGGCCCCGCCGCCGCCTGGACGCTGCGCCATGTTTTCGACGCGACTGCTGGTTCTCGGCGGCCTGATCGCCGCCGCACTGGTCTGGCTGTTCCTGGCCTTGCCGCGCGAACGCCCTGCGGCACCGCGACCGGCGACGGTCAGCGCCGCACCGCAGTCGACGGCATCGCCGCCGCGTCGCGTGGTGATGCCGCTGCAGGCGCAAGCCGAGGCGGCACCCGAGCTGGCCGAGCTGCCGCCGGACTTGCCGCCGAGCGTGCCGGTTGCGCCACTGCCCGAGCCATCGAACGAGCCACCACCGAAATCCCCGCCGGCGCCGATCGACGCGCAACATGCCACCGACCTGTTCGCCACCCTGCTGGCGCAGCAGGACGGCGACGACGACGATCCCGCGGCCAGGCTGTGGCGACAGTTCCGCGACGAAACGGAGGGGTCGTCGGAAGCGACGCTGCTGACGCAGGAAGTGCGCCGTTCGGTGCGGCGCTGGATCGATACGCTGCCGGAAAGCGTGCGTGCGCACGTTGCCGTCGTGAACGTCGAATGCCGCACGAGCCAGTGCCAGATCCTGATCGCCGACAACGATGGCGACAGCCTCGAGTTGCGTGATGCGATGGCGCAGGGCTGGATGGGTGGCAGTGAATTCCTGCCGGACGAGCCGTGGTGGATCGAAGGCGGTTTTGTCAGCAAGCACGTGCGCAAATTCTTCCGCGACGACCATGTCCTGATCGTGACCTACCTGAGTCGCGCGCAACCGTCCGGCGGCGGCTGAGCCGCGTTCGGACGGACACCGGCGAACGTCCGCGCGCGTGTCCGTCCGGTTCGATGCGGCGGCGAGTGAGTATCCAAGTGGTTGAAGTAAAGAGTGTTTTTCTGGATGCGGAGTACGCCAAGGCGTTGGCACGATGCTTGCGTAGTACTGGGTGACCCACCCATTTTCCAGGAGAACCCCATGAACATCCGCTTCCCCGCCCGCCTCGTACTGGCCGCCCTGAGCATCGCCCCGATGGCCGCAATGGCCGCCTCGATCGAGCAACCGCTGTAGGTCACCTTGCTGCCGGAAGTGCAGGTCACCCCGCGTGCCCCGCACCCGCACTCCGCCCCGGGAACGCA
>JASLGB010000204.1 GCA_030150315.1 Dokdonella sp.
TACATGGCGCGGCGCGGCCACATCACCGGCGCGATCGACATCCACGAAATGGCGTGGGACAAGCACGGCGAGCTTTGGTTCGTGAACACGCTGTTTTCCTGCCTGTGCACGCTGGACGAGAAATCCAGCTTCGTGCCGCGCTGGCGGCCGAAGTTCGTCACCCATTACGCGCCGGAAGACCGCTGCCACCTCAACGGACTGGGCATGCGCGACGGGCGCCCGCGCTACCTGACTGCACTCGGCGAGAGCAACGATCCGCAGGGTTGGCGCAAGAACAAGCGCGACGGCGGCATCCTCATCGACATGGCCAGCAACAGCGTCATCGCGCGCGGGCTGTCGATGCCGCACTCGCCGCGCTGGTACGACAACAGGCTGTGGGTACTGGAATCGGGCCGCGGCAAGCTGGTCACGATCGATCCCAAGACCGGTGCCAAGACCGATTTCGCCAGCGTGCCCGGATTCGCGCGCGGCCTCGACTTCGTCGGCCCGATCGCCTTCATCGGCCTGTCGCAGCTGCGCGAGACCAATGCCTTCACCGACATCGAGATCACCGACGACAACGCCGACCGGCAAAGCGGCGTGTGGGTCGTCCACCTCGGCACCGGCAAGACCATCGCCCTGCTGAAGTTCACCGGAGGCGTGCAGGAAATCTTCGCCGTGCAGGCGATTCCGGGCGTGCTGTTCCCGGAAATCATCCACGAGGGCGATTTCCTCAAGACCTCGTATGCCTTGCCGGACGAAGCCCTGCGCGAAGTCGGCTTCTCGCCCCAGCCGGCGGCCGCAGCCGCAGCCGGCAGCGGCTACTCCAACGACGGATCGGGAGGAAACAGCGCATGAACGGGACATTCCGCTACGTCACCGACTGGCCGGCGATCCGCCCCGAAGACGCCGAGGCAGTGAGGGCGTTCTGGCGCGCGGAAGGCGCGTTCACCGAGGAAGCGCCGATGGACGAGCGCGTGAAGCAGTTGGTGCTGCACGCCGTGGACGAAGACGGCCAGGTGGCCGGCGTCTGCACCGCACTCGCGTCGACGCCGCAGCCGCTGGGCCAGCCGATGTATTTCTGGCGCTGCTTCGTCGGAGCGAAATGGCGGCAGACGCCGCTGGTGATGTCCTTGCTGAAGCGCTCCTGCGTGCTGCTCGAAGACTACGCACGCGACCACGATTTCCCCTGCATCGGCATCCTGCTGGAGCTGGAAAACACGCGCTTCCGCGAAAAAGGCCGCATGGCGGCCTGGTGGAATCCGCGCTTCACCTACATCGGCCGCAGCCCGCGCGGACTGGACGTGCGCGTCCACTACTTCAAGGGCGCCAAACTGAAATCGGCCGGCTGAATCGGTGTCGCGGCGCGCCCGTGACCTTTGACACGGTGACACGCGATCCCGCGGTCCTATCCTTTCGCGTGCCTCTTTCCGCGTGCGCATCGCCCGTCCCCGGGCCGCACGCCGCGAGCCGCCCTGCCGCCCTCCAATCCGGCTCGGGTTTCGAGCTTTTTCCTTACATCCAACCAAGAGTCCATTCCCATGCGCAAGCCCATGACACTCGCCTTGGCCATCTGTACCGCCCTGTCCGCCAGCGCCTTCGCGGCTACGGCGCCGTCGTTCGACGTGAAGGACATCGACTCGAACATCAACGCCTGCGCCGACTTCAACGGCTTCGTGAACTCGAAGTGGGTGGCAGCCAACCCGATCCCCGCCGACAAGACGCGCTGGGGTGCGTTCGACGCGCTGCGCGAGCAGAGCCTGGTCACGCAGCACACCCTCGTCGAGCGCGCGGCGCGTGACGCCGCCAAGGCCAAGGCCGGCTCGATCGAGCAGAAGATCGGCTGGTTCTACCGCTCGGGCATGGGCGAAGGGGCGATCGAGAAAGCCGGCTTCACGCCGATCAAGCCGGAGCTGGCGAAGATCGACGCGCTTAAGTCCGGCGCCGATGTCGCGGCCTACATCGTCGACCGTTTCGCGCAGGGCGAAGGCCCGCTGTTCGCGATGGGCGCGGCGCCCGACTACAAGAACTCCAAGATCCAGATCGCCTACACCTTCCAGAGCGGTCTCGGCCTGCCGTCGCCGGAGTACTACACCGCCGCCGACTACGCGAAGATCCGCGACGCCTACCGCGCGCACATCACCAAGCTGCTGGAGCTGACCGGCGCCAAGCCGGCCGACGCCAAGCAGCAGGCCGAGCGCGTGCTGGCGTTCGAGACGCGCCTGGCCGCCGCCTCGGTGCCGCCGGTGGAACTGCGCAAGCCGGAAAACCAGTACCACTTCATCACGCTGGCCGATGCCGACAAGCTGACGCCGCATTTCTCGTGGTCGAAGTTCTTCGCCGCGCAGAAGATCGACATCAAGGGCGGCTTCTCGCTGTCGCAGCCGAAGTTCTTCGGCGAGATCGACACCATGCTGGCCGAAACGCCGGTCGCCGATTGGCAGGCCTACCTGCGCTTCCACGCCATCGATGACGCCTCGCCGTACCTGTCCAAGCCGTTCGCCGAGGAAAACTTCGCGTTCTACGGCAAGACCCTGACCGGCCAGAAGCAGCAGGAGCCGCGCTGGAAGCGTGTCCTGTCGGCGATCAACGACGGCATGGGCATGGCGCTGGGCGAACTCTATGTGGCCGAGGCCTTCCCGCCGGAATCCAAGACGCGCGCGATGGAGCTGGTGACCAACGTCAATGCGGCGCTGAAGACGCGCATCGAGCATCTGGACTGGATGAGCGACGAGACCAAGAAGAAGGCGCTGGAAAAGTGGGGCACCTTCCTGCCGAAGATCGGCTACCCGGACAAGTGGCGTGACTGGTCGGGCCTTTCCATCTCGGCCGACAACTATTTCGCCAACGTGCAGGCCGCGCGCAAGTACGACTACGATTACGACATCGCCAAGATCGGCAAGCCCACCGACCGCCTCGAATGGGGCATGACGCCGCAGACGGTCAATGCCTACTACAACCCGACCGACAACACGATCAACTTCCCGGCCGCGATCCTGCAGCCGCCGTTCTTCGATGCCAAGGCCGACGATGCGCTCAACTACGGCGGCATCGGCGCGGTCATCGGACACGAGGCCACGCACGGCTTCGACGACGAAGGCAGCCAGTTCGATGCGCAGGGCAACAACGCCAACTGGTGGACGAAGGAAGACCGCGAGAAATTCGACTCGCGCACGGCGCGTCTGGTCGCCCAGTTCAACGGCTACGAGCCGCTGCCGGGCAAGCACGTCAACGGCGAGCTGACCCTCGGCGAGAACATCGCCGATCTCGGCGGCGCCAATGTCTCCTACGACGCGCTGCAGATCGCGCTGGCGAAAAACCCGGCCGAAGCGAAGGAAAAGATCGACGGCTACAC
>JASLGB010000239.1 GCA_030150315.1 Dokdonella sp.
CGCGGCCCGCGTCGTCCCCGGGTTGGTTGCTTGAGTCCTGCGGCGACGCAGGACCCAGAGGAATGACTGTCCAAGACAGAACCCGGCTTATCGGCCGGCTCCCGTTTCCTTACATTGCCGCGCGAGCGGCGCCGCAACGCCGCGATCTGCCAAGGTCGCGGCGTTGCCGTTTGCGGGGCGCGATTTCGGCGCGGGCCGGGGTTTCCCGGACTTTCGCGGGGTGGTTCGAGTGCCCGCTGGGCGCGAGGATGCGCCTTGTCATGCGAGGGCGGCTTTACTCTGCGCCCGGAAGGCGTCGGCGCGGGATGCGGCCGGTTCGGCGCGATATCCGGAGTGTGGCGTGCTTGCCGCGGGCGTTCGGCGCGCGCGAAAGGGTTTGGCGGCGCCCTGGATCGGCGCCAGAAGAGGCGTTTGAAGACAGCATTCGAGCCGCTCGGCGGCGGGGCCGTACAGGGTGATGCTGGTGAATGCTCGCCCGACTTCGTCGCGGCCTGTTTTGCCCCGTTTTGTACACAAATCTGCATAGTGGAAATGGCTCGATTCCCCTGTTTTCAACACGTTGTATGCCACTCCTAGAAAGTGGTTCAGGAGCGGCCTCCCCAAGGGGGTTTTAACAAGTCACAAACCCTTGCGGTTTACCCCCTACGCGGCCCGATTTTTCCTTGACAGCCCATGACTTGCGACCTACTGTGGGGCAATGTGGGGTTCTGTGGTGAATCGTGGGTTATGTTTCAGGGCGAGACTGCCATCACGCTGGATGACAAGGGCCGGATCGCGATTCCCGCGGCGTACCGGGACCTTGTCGCGCAAGCGTGCGCGAAGCGGCTGGTCGTGGCCTACAACCCCTTCGAAAACGGTTGCCTGTGGATCTACCCGGAAGGCGAATGGGAGCAGGTGCGCGATCGCGTGAATGCGCTGTCTGCCGTGAAGGCAACCCACCGTGCCATGCAGATGAAGTTGGTGGGCGCAGCGGCGCACGTGGAGCTGGACGGCAATGGCCGGATCCTGCTTCCGGCGCGTCAGCGTGAGGTGACCGGTCTCGAAAAACGTGCCGTCCTGCTCGGCATGGGTAACAAGTTCGAGCTTTGGAACGAGCAGATCCACCTGGCCAAGATCCGCGAGACGATCACCGAAGATCAGATCACGGAGGAAATGGCAGAGCTGACGTTGTGACAACCGGGCAGACGAACGAAGCGCCCCTCAAACACGTGCCGGTCATGTTGGCGCAGGTCCTGGAAGGCCTGCAGTTAGAGGCGCAGGGCATCTGGCTGGACGGCACATTCGGTCGCGGCGGTCATGCGCGCGAAGTGCTGGCGAGGCTTGGCGGCGACGGTCGCCTGTTGTTGATGGACCGCGATCCGGAAGCGATCGCGAGTGCGCAACGCGAGTTTGGCGAGGATGCCCGCGTGCGCATCCGCCATGCGAACTTCTCGGAGCTCGCGCGGTGGGGCGAGACGGCAGCAGGGCTGGATGGCGTGCTGCTGGACCTCGGAGTTTCCTCGCCGCAGCTGGACAACCCGGCCCGGGGTTTCAGTTTTCAGGGAACGGGTCCGCTGGACATGCGCATGGATCCCACGCGGGAACAGAGCGCGGCGGATTGGTTGGCAACGGCGGATGAAAAGGAGATCGCCGACGTGTTGTGGCGCTACGGCGAGGAAAAAATGAGCCGCAGGATCGCCCGGGCCGTGGTCGAGGCCCGCGCCGTCGAACGGCTCGCAACCACGCGCCAGCTCGCCGACCTGGTCGCCAAGGCGATCGGCTATCGCGAGCGCCACAAGCATCCGGCCACACGGACGTTCCAGGCCCTGCGCATCCACGTCAACGACGAACTCGGTGCGCTCGAGCGCGGACTCGTGGCCGCGCGCGACGCGCTCAAGCCGGGCGGTCGTCTGGCCGTGATCAGCTTCCACTCGCTGGAAGACCGCATCGTCAAGCAGTTCATCCGCGGCGACGTGGCCCGTCCGGTGCGCCGCGGCCTGCCGCTGCCGGATGCCGCGCCGCCGCTGCTGCGCGCGATCGGCAAGGCGCAGTTTGCCGATGAGGCGGAGCTGGCGGCCAACCCGCGCGCCCGGAGCGCCGTCTTGCGCATTGCCGAGCGCACCGGCGCCGAGGCACGCACGGAGGATCGCGCATGAAGATCCTCGGCGTCCTGATCCTGCTGATCCTTCTCGCCGCCACGCTCGGCAGCGCCTTGGCCGTGGTGCAGACGCGCCAGCACAGCCGCACGCTGTTCGTCGAACTCAGCCGTCTCGGCAACGAGCGCGACGACCTCAACTTCGAATTCGGCCGCCTGCAGCTGGAGCAGGCGACCTGGGCCGAGAACAACCGCGTGGAGCAGATTGCCCGCGGCAAGCTCGGCATGATTTCCCAAGGGCAGGCCGAAACCGTGGTGGTGCAGCGATGAGCGCGCGCACCCGACCGGTTGCAACCCTGCCGCGGCTCTACGTCGTGCTCGGACTGCTCGGCCTTGCCTCGAGCGCACTGGTCGTGCGCGCGGTGGACCTGCAGGTCGTGCGCAAGGAGTTCTACCAGGAACAGGGCGACGCGCGTTATCTGCGCGACCTTTCCATCCCGGTGTCGCGCGGCACGATCTTCGATCGCAACGGCGAGCCGCTGGCGGTGTCGACGCCGGTGGATTCGATCTGGGCCAATCCGCAGCAGCTCCTCGAGCATCCGGAGCGCATCGCGGAGTTGGCGCGCGCGTCCGGCCTCGACGAGGAATCGCTGCGGCAGAGGCTGGAGGACCGCAAGGACAAGGAGTTCATCTACCTCAAGCGCCATCTGAACCCCGATGCGGCCAAGGCGGTGCTGGACCTCGACATTCCCGGCGTCGCCAGCCAGCGCGAGTTCAAGCGCTACTACCCCAGCGGCGAAGTGTTCGGCCATGTGCTGGGCTACACCAATATTGACGACCGCGGCCAGGAAGGGCTGGAACTCGCGTTCGACGAGTGGCTGGCGGGCAAGCCCGGAGTCAAGCGCGTGATCCGCGATCGCAAGGGCCATGAAGTGGAGAACGTCGAGCTGGTGCGCGAAGCGCAGGCCGGCCGCGACCTCACCATTTCCATCGACCGTCGCATCCAGTACCTCGCCTATCGCGAGCTGAAGGCGGCGCTGGCCGAACACCGCGCGGTGTCCGGCTCGATGGTGATCCTGGACGTGCCGACCGGCGAAATCCTCGCCATGGTGAACCAGCCCTCGTTCAACCCGAACGCGCGCGGCAACTCCGACCCGTCCTACCGCCGCAACCGCGCCGTCACCGACGTGGTCGAACCGGGTTCGACGATGAAGGCGTTCACGATCTCGGCCGCGCTCGAATCCGGCAAGTGGAAGATCCACACGCCGGTCGACACGCGCCCCGGCACGTATTCGCTGTACGGTCACACGATCAGCGACGTGCACAACAAGGGTCTGATCGACGTCACCGGCGTCATCACCTATTCCAGCAACGTCGGTGCGGCCAAGATCGCCGGAACGCTGCCGCGCGATTTCATGTACGACATCTTCCACCGCTTCGGCTTCGGCGAAGTGACCGGCAGCGGCTTTCCCGGCGAATCGCCGGGCTATCTGCCGATTCCGAAGGCGTGGGGTCCGGTCGAACAGGCCACCATGGCCTACGGCTACGGTCTCAACGCGACGCCGCTGCAGGTCGCGCAGGCCTACGCCACACTGGCCAACGACGGCCGCCTGCAGTCGCCGACCTTTGTCAAAGGCGCACAGAATCCGCCGAGGACCGTGGTCGACCCGGAAATCGCGGCGAATCTGCGCGCGATGCTGGAGACGGTCATCGTCGCGCCGGGCGGCGGTGGTGCGGTCAAGGCGCGTGTCACCAACTACCGGGTTGCCGGCAAGACCGGCACCGCGCGCACCGCCGTCGGCGGTGGCTATCAGAAAAAATACACCTCGCTGTTCGCCGGCATGATTCCCGCCAGCCAGCCGCGTCTGGTCGGTGTCGTCGTCATCCGCGAGCCGCAGGGCGTGTTCTACGGCTCGCTCGTCGCCGCCCCCGTATTCGGTCGCGTCATGGACGGCGCCGTGCGCCTGCTCGACGTGGCGCCCGACAATGTCCAGAACTGGTACGTCGCCGCGCCAGAAAGCGGTCGCAAGATGGAGCCTCCGAAGCAGGCGCCGGATCACGGCACCGAGGAAACCATCATCGACGACGGAGTGCCGCAGGAATGAGCCAGCGCGCCATGACCCTGCGTGACCTGCTGCAAAACCGCGACTGTCCGGGCTCGACGGGCGACATCCTCGTCCGCGGGCTGACACTCGATTCGCGCACCGTGCAGCCCGGCGACGCCTTCGTCGCGTTGCGCGGCACCCAGGTCGACGGCCTGGTGTTCGCGCCGGCGGCCATCGCGCGCGGGGCTGCGGCGGTGCTGTCCGAGGGCGCGCCGGAACCGCACGCCGACGCGCCGTCCGTGGTGCCCACGATCCGCATCGACGGCCTGCGCGAAGGACTGGGCACGATCGCCTCGCGCTGGTTTGCCGAGCCCTCGCGTGCGCTGCACCTCATCGGCGTGACCGGCACCAACGGGAAGACCTCGACCGTGCAGCTGCTGGCGCAGGCGCTGCATCGGCTCGGTCGGCGCGCAGCGACGATCGGCACGCTCGGCGCGGGGCTGCATGGCGCGATCCGCGAAGGCGAGCGCACGACGCCGGACGTGATCGCCGTGCACGGCCTGCTGGCCGGCTTCCGTGAAGAGGGCGCCACGCACGTCGCGATGGAAGTGTCCTCGCACGCACTCGAGCAGGGTCGCGTGAACGCGGTGGCGTTCGAGCTGGCCGTGTTCACCAACCTCACGCGCGACCACCTCGACTACCACGGCACGATGGAAGCCTACGCGGCATCCAAGGCGCGCCTGTTCGCGTGGCCGGGACTGGCCGCGGCCGTCATCAACATCGACGACGCCTTCGGGCGCGAGCTGTCGGCGCGCATCCTTGCCCGCCAGGCCGACGGACCGGGCGGGCTCGCCGCGCCGAAGCTGCTGCGCTATGGCATCGACAACGCGGCGGCGGAAGTGGCCGCCCACGAGGTGCAGACGAACGCCGACGGCATCGCATTCCGGCTGGTCACGCCGTGGGGCGAGGGCGCGGTCGCGACGCGGCTGCTTGGCCGGTTCAACGTGTCCAACCTGCTCGCCGTGGTTGCCTGTCTCGGCCAACTCGGCTTCGATTTCGATGCGATCCGTGACGCGCTCGCCCCACTCGAGCCGGTGGCCGGCCGCATGAACCGCATCGACGGGGCAAAGGCCGGCCCGCTGGTCGTGGTCGACTACGCGCATACGCCCGACGCGCTGGAACAATCGCTGACCTCGCTGCGCGCGCATTGCGAAGGCCGGCTTGTGTGCGTGTTCGGCTGCGGTGGCGAGCGCGACGCCGGCAAGCGTCCGCAGATGGGCGCGATCGCCGAGCGGCTGGCCGATGCGATCGTCGTCACCGACGACAACCCGCGCGGCGAAGACGGCGATGCCATCGTCGCGCAGATCGTCGCCGGCCTTGCGCATCCGGCGCAGGCCACGGTCGAGCGCGACCGCGCCGGTGCGATCTCGCTGGCGATCGGCATGGCGCGCGCGGGCGACATCGTCCTGATCGCCGGCAAAGGCCACGAGCCGTATCAGGAAGTCGCCGGTCGCAAGCAGCCGTTCGACGACTCCGCCATCGCGCGCCGCGTGCTGGAGATTCAGCCATGACCCTGCGCCTGTCCGAGCTCGCCCGCTGGAGCAACGGTCGCCTGCACGGCGCGGACGGCGTTGTCGGCAGCGTGTCGATCGACACGCGCTCGCTGCAGTCCGGCGCGCTTTTTGTCGCCTTGCCGGGCGAGCGCAGCGATGGTCACGACTTCGCCGAGTCCGCACGCGCCGTCGGCGCCGCCGCGCTGCTGGTCGCGCGCGAGCTCGCCATCGACCTGCCGCAGGTGATCGTCGCCGACACGCAGGTTGCGCTGGGCCGCATCGCGCACGCGATGCGCCTGCACAGCCGCGCACGCGTGGTCGGCATCACCGGCTCCAATGGCAAGACCACGGTCAAGACGCTGCTGGCGTCGATCCTCGGCCACCACGGCCGCACCCACGTGAACGTCGGCAACTACAACAACGAGATCGGCTTGCCGCTGACCCTGCTCGCCATGCCGCAGGACAGCGAGTTCGCCGTGCTCGAAATGGGCGCCGGCAAACCGGGTGACATTGCCTATCTGGCCGATATCGCGCGGCCGGACGTCGCGCTGGTCAACAACGTCGCGCCGGCGCATCTGGAACGCATGGGCTCGCTGCAGGGCATCGCCGACACCAAGGGCGCGATCTACCGCGCCCTGCCGGATGACGGCGTTGCGGTGATCAATGCCGATGACGCCTTCGCCGACACCTTCGCCGCGCTGGCCGCACCGCGCCGCACGATTCGCTACGGATTGCGCCAGCGCGCGGACGTGAGTGCCGTCGTCGCCGACGAGCAGCACTTCGATGGCCGCTTCCGCCTGCACGCGCCGGGCGGCGACATCGAGATCGCGTTGCCGTTGCCGGGCCGCCACAACGTTCTGAACGCGCTGGCCGCGGCATCGGCCGCGCTTGCGCTGGGCGTGCCGCTGGCCGAGATCAAGGCCGGGCTCGAAGCCGCGCCGACCGTCGCCGGCCGCCTGCTGCGGCGCGAACACGCCTCCGGTGCGGTCGTCATCGACGACAGCTACAACGCCAATCCCGGCTCGTTCGCCGCAGCCATCGATATCCTCGCGGCCGAACCCGGCGAGCGCGTGCTGGTCATGGGCGACATGGGCGAGCTGGGTGTCGACGCGGCCCACCTGCACGCCGAGGTCGGTGCGCTGGCGCGCCGCCGCGGCATCGATCGCCTGTTCGCG
>JASLGB010000331.1 GCA_030150315.1 Dokdonella sp.
CAGGTTGGCCGCATCCAGCGGGTCGCCGATCTTGCCCTCGACCTGCTTGTAGGCCTTGATCAGGGTGGCCAGCACGTTGTCATAGATCGATTCGTGCACGATCAGGCGGCGCGTGGTTGTGCACGAGTCCATCTACGACACCGTGCTGTCCACCTTGGTCAAGGCGTACAAGCAGGTCGAAGGCAAGATCGGCGATCCGACCGACCCGGCCAACCTGATGGGCCCGCTGAACAGCAAGGGCGCCGTCGCGCAGTTCCTCGACTCGATCGAGAAGGCCAAGGCGGCGGGCGGCACCGTGGAGATCGGCGGCACCGCGATCGATCGCCCCGGCAACTTCGTGCTGCCGGCGATCGTCACCGGCCTGAAGAACTCCGACGCGATCGTGCAGCACGAAACCTTCGCCCCGATCCTGTACGTCATGAAGTACTCGACGCTGGACGAGGCGATTGACATGCAGAACGCCGTTCCGCAGGGCCTGTCCTCGTCGATCTTCACCAACAACCTGAAGGCGGCGGAAAAGTTCCTGTCGGCGGCTGGCAGCGATTGCGGCATCGCCAACGTCAACATCGGCACCTCCGGCGCCGAGATCGGCGGTGCGTTCGGCGGCGAGAAGGACACCGGCGGCGGCCGCGAATCCGGCTCGGACGCGTGGAAGGTCTACATGCGCCGCCAGACCAACACGATCAACTATTCCGACTCGCTGCCGCTGGCGCAGGGCATCAAGTTCGACCTCTGATCGCGTCGCCCGCCTTGGCGGGCCTCGCCGCAGGGAATCTGCCGCGGCCTTCGGGTCGCGGCATTTTTTTGTCCGCCAGCTTCGTCGACGCCGCCGCGAGATCCACGCCGGGCACGCCGGACGGGTAGAATCGGCGGCATGAACACAGCCCCCCGTACCAGCGGCCTCGCGGTCGCCAGCCTCGTTTTCGGCGTGCTTTCCTGGTGCGCCCTGCCAGTGCTCGGCGCGATCCTGGCGATCGTGCTCGGCCACTCCGCCCGCGGCGAGATCCGCCGCGCCCTGCCCGGCACCGTCGACGGCGACGGAATGGCACTGGTCGGGCTGGTGCTCGGCTGGGCGCATCTGGTGCTGGTCGTGCTGGCGATCGGCGTGATCTTCCTCTTCCTTGGCGGCGTGGCCTTTTTCGCACAGCACTGGTTCTGAGCGATGCCGAGCGAGGCCAACCGCGATCCGACGCAGCGCTTCGGAAACCGCGTCGACGACTATGCGCGCTGGCGTCCCGGCTATCCGTCGGCACTGGCCGCGCATCTGCGCCAGCGCGGCTGGTTGCCGCCGACGGCCATCGTTGCGGACATCGGTGCAGGCACCGGCCTGTCGAGTGCGCTGTTCCTCGACGCCGGCTGCAGCGTCCAGGCGGTCGAACCGAATGCACCGATGCGTGCCGCCGCGCTTCGCCTGCTCGGCGACCGCGCCCGATTCCACGCCGTCGACGGCCGCGCGGAAGCCACCACCCTGGCCGATGCCAGCGTGGATCTGGTCGCCGCCGGTACCGCTTTCCACTGGTTCGAGCCGTCGGCCACTCGTGCCGAATTCGCGCGCATCCTGCGCGATGACGGAATCGTCGCGCTGTTCTGGAACGTGCGCGCAACCGAGGTCGCCTTCATGCGCGAGTACGAAGCCGTGATGGCCGCACACGGCGCCGGCTACTGCGCCCCCGGCGCCAAGCGGCGCGCGGACACCGAGTCGGCGCGCGCGTTCCTTGGCGCAGGCCTACTGGAATCGGTGGACTTCCCGAACACGCAGACACTCCCATTCGACGGCCTGCTCGGCCGCGCCCTGTCCTCGTCTTCCGCGCCGCGCCCCGGCGAAGCGGCTTTCGCACCGCTGCAGGCAGCGCTGCGGCACTTGTTCGATGCGCACGCGGTCGACGGCCATGTCGAACTGACCTATCACACCCGGCTGCACGCCGGCCGGATGCCCTGAATGTACGCACTTGCCCGCCCTTTCCTGTTCTGTCTCGACGCCGAACGCGCGCACGATCTTGCGCTGGCCGCGATCGAAACGGCCTTTCGCACCGGCACCAGCGCGCTGCTCGCGGCAAAGCCCGCGCGCCTGCCGACCGACGCCTTCGGATTGCGCTTCGCGAACCCGGTGGGACTGGCCGCCGGGCTCGACAAGAACGGCGCCTACGTCGACGCGCTGGCCGCACTCGGCTTCGGTTTCATCGAAGTCGGCACGACCACGCCACGCGCGCAGTCGGGCAATCCGAAGCCGCGCATGTTCCGCCTGCCCGAGCACGAGGCCGTCATCAACCGCCTCGGTTTCAACAACGGCGGCGTCGACGCGCTGGTGCGCAATGTCGAGCGCGCGAAATTCAGCGGCCCGCTCGGCATCAACATCGGCAAGAACAAGGACACGCCGAACGAGCGCGCGGTCGACGACTACCGGTTCTGTCTTGAGCGCGGGCACGCGCGGGCCAGCTACATCACCGTGAACATCTCCTCGCCCAATACGCAGGGATTGCGCTACCTGCAGGAAGAAGAAACGCTCAAGCGTTTCATCGGCACGCTGCGCGAGGCGCAGGAACGGCTCGCCGCACGCGACCGCGCACGCAAGCCGATGCTGCTGAAGATCGCCCCCGATCTTTCCGAAGCCGAACTCGATTCGATCGCCGAGGTGCTGCTGGCGGTCGGCATCGACGGCCTGATCTGCACCAACACCACTATCGACCGCAGCGCGGTGGCCGGCCACGTCCACTCGGACGAAGCGGGCGGACTGTCGGGCAAGCCGGTGTTCGAGAGATCCACGGCCGTGCTGCGCGGCATGGCGGCGCGGCTCGGCGGCGCGATTCCGCTGGTCGGCGTCGGCGGCATCGTCAAGGGCGCCGATGCGGCCGCCAAACTCGATGCGGGCGCGAGCCTGGTGCAGTTCTACAGCGGCCTGATCTATCGCGGACCGGCCCTGATCGGTGACAGCGTCGAGGCGATCCGTGCCCGCGCCTGAGCCGGTTGCCGCCGAAGGCAAGGGCTACACCGTCGTCGAAGACGCGCCGCTGGAAGGCCGCAACACCTTCCGTGTGAAGGCGCGCGCCAACCTGCTGGTGGATGTGCGCCACGCCGACGCCTTCCCCGAGCTGTTCGCGCAGCCGGCGCTGCAGTCGCTGCCACTGCTGGTGCTCGGCGAAGGCAGCAACCTGCTGTTCGCCGGCGACTGGCCCGGCGTGGTGCTGGCAATCGCCGCGCGCGGCATCCGCGTCGTCGAGGACGACGGCAGCCATTCGCTGGTGCGCGTCGAGGCCGGCGAAAACTGGGACGACTTCGTGCGCTGGTCGATCGGCCACGGCTACGCCGGGCTGGAAAATCTGGTGATGATCCCGGGCACCGTCGGCGCCGCGCCAATCCAGAACATCGGCGCCTACGGCGTCGAGGTACGGGAATTCGTCCACGCCGTCGAAGCCTGGGATCGCACGTTGTCACGCCTCGTGCGGCTGGACAACGCCGCCTGCGCGTTCGGCTATCGCGATTCCCTGTTCAAGCAGGACGCCGGACGCTGGATCGTCACCGCGGTGGAATTCCTGCTGCCGCGCCAGCGCGAGCCTCGCATCGGCTACGCCGGCATCGGCGAGGAACTGGCGGCGATCGGCATGGCACCCGACACCGGCGGTGCCGCCAGCCCGCTGGCGATCGCCGAGGCGGTCTCGCGTCTGCGCACGCGCAAGCTGCCCAACCCGGCCCTGATCGGCAATGCCGGCAGCTTCTTCAAGAACCCCGTCGTCGACGCGGAGCTGGCCGCGCGGCTCGCCGCCGCGCATGCCGGTCTGCCGCAATGGCCGGGCGACGAGGGCCGACGCAAGCTGTCGGCCGCGTGGCTGATCGAACAGGCCGGCTTCAAGGGCTATCGCGACGGCGACGCCGGTATTTCGGAGCAGCACGCACTCGTCCTGGTCAACCACGACCGCGCCAGCGGAGCGGACTTGCTGCGCGTGGCGCGCCGCGTGGCGACCGGTGTGCACGAGCGTTTCGGCGTCAGGCTGGAGCCGGAACCGCGCATCGTTGGCGCGATTGGCTGAGCGCCATGTCAGGCCGGCCCGAGTTGCCGGTTCGGCGCACCTTGTCACATCCCCGGGCACGAGGGCGTGCCATGCTTTGATGGAAAATTCACGCCCTTGCGCCACGGAGCGCCGTCATGGCCGCCGCATCCTCGTCCACGTTTCTCGCCTCGCGCCGTCGTCTTTTCGGCGGCATTTTCGCCAGCACCGGCTTTGCCGACGCACTTCCGGAACTGTCGCGCCGCCGAGCCGGCCGCACCGGCCTTGCCGCCAGCGACCTGCCGCAACAGCCGGATGCCGTGACCTTTCCGCCCGCGCCGGTGCGCTGGCTGACGCGTGCGACGCACGGCTACTCGCAGGCGAGCCTTGCCGCGTTCAACGCGCTGGGCAGCAACGACGACGCGCGCTGGGCGGCGTGGATCACGCAGCAGCTCGATCCGTCCTCGATCAACGACAGCGACTGCGATTCGCGCCTCGCCCTGGCCGGGTTTTCGACGCTGTCCAAGACGCTGCCGCAGCTGTGGGCCGATCACCGCTCGGTGACCAACAACTATTTCCTGCGCATGCTGCCGGCCAACGAAACCGATTGCGCCACGGTCA
>JASLGB010000334.1 GCA_030150315.1 Dokdonella sp.
CTTCGAGTTCTTTCCACCCCAGACCGAAGAGCAGAAAGGGGCGCTCGAAGCGGCCCTGCCACGACTCAAGGCGCGTGCGCCCGAATACGTCAGCTGCACCTTCGGCGCCGGCGGCTCCACGCTCAGCTACACGCCGGAAACGATCCGCGGCTTGCGCGAACAGCACGCGCTGGATGCCGCGCCGCACCTGTCCTGCATGGGCGGCACGCGCGAGGAAATCCGCGACCTGCTCCGCCACTATCGGGAAATGGGTTGCCGACGCATCGTCGCGCTGCGCGGCGACCTGCCGTCCGGCATGGCCAGCTACGGCGACTTCCGCTACGCCAGCGAACTGGTGGCCTTCATCCGCGGCGAGCACGGCGACCACTTCCACGTCGAGGTGGCCGGCTATCCGGAAGTCCATCCGCAGGCCGACGACGTGCAGGCCGACCTGCGCCACTTCGTGGCCAAGGTCGCGGCCGGAGCGGATGGCGCGATCACGCAGTATTTCTACAACCCGGATGCGTACTTCCACTTCGTGGAATCGGCGCGCCGGCTCGGCGTGAAGGTGCCGATCGTGCCCGGCATCATGCCGATCTCGAACTTCACGCAGCTGCGCCGCTTCTCGGAAATGTGCGGCGCGGAAATCCCGCGCTGGCTTTCGCGCCGCCTGCATGCCTTCGGTGACGACGTCGAATCGATCCGCGAATTCTCCGCCGAGGTGGTGGCGAACCTGTGTCGCCGCCTTGTCGAAGGCGGCGCACCGGGACTGCATTTCTACACCCTCAACCGCGCGCGTCCGACGCTGGCCATTCTCGACCGGCTCGGCTGATCTCGGCGCAGGGCGGCGCGCTCACGCCGCCGCGACATGCACGCCAGCCACCGAGCGGCCCGATGGATCGGCTGCCGCGGCGAAGGCCGGATCCCACGCCAGCGCCGCCGGCGACGAGCAGGCGATCGACTTGCCCGCCGGCACTGTCGCGGCACAGGCTTCGCCGGGGAAGAAACGCTCGAAGATGCGCCGGTAGAAATACGCCTCCTTCGTGGCTGGCGTGCCGTACGGAAAGCGCGCCTCCGCGGCCGCGAATTCCCGGTCGGACACGACCTGCTCCGCATGTGCCTTGAGGCCGTCGATCCAGCCGTAGCCGACGCCGTCGCTGAACTGCTCCTTCTGGCGCCACAGGATCGAATCGGGCAATACGCCATCGAAGGCTTCACGCAGCACGGCCTTCTCGATGCGCCGGCTGCCGTCCGCGCGAACGCCGGCCATCTTCGCTTCGGCGTCGAAGGACATCGCCAGATCGACGAACTCCAGGTCCAGGAACGGCACGCGGGCCTCCACGCCCCAGGCCATCATCGCCTTGTTCGCACGCAGGCAGTCGTAGCTGTGCAAGGCATCGAGCTTGCGCACGGTCTCGTCGTGGAAGGCCTCGGCCGACGGCGCCTTGTGGAAATAGAGATAGCCGCCGAACAGCTCGTCCGAGCCCTCGCCCGAGAGCACCATCTTCACGCCCATCGCCTTGATGCGACGCGCCAGCAGGTACATCGGCGTCGAAGCGCGGATCGTGGTCACGTCCCAGGTTTCCGTGTGGCGAATGACCTCCGGCAGCGCATCCAGCCCTTCGGCGAAGGAATAGACAAACCCGTGGTGCACGGTGCCCAGCGCATCCGCGGCGATCTGCGCGGCGGCCAGATCCGGCGAGCCCTCCAGCCCGATCGCGAACGAATGCAGACGCGGCCACCAGGCCTCGCTGCGGTCGCCGTCCTCGATGCGCGAGCGCGCGAAGCGCGCCGCGCAGGCGGCAACCAGCGAGGAATCGAGGCCGCCGGACAGCAGCACGCCGTACGGCACGTCGGTCATCAGCTGACGGTGCACGGCCTGCTCGAATCCCTGACGCAGGGCGGCCGGCTCGATGCGCTGGCCGCGCGTCGCGGCGTGTTCGCGCCAGGGTTTTTCGTACCAGCGCACGAGCCGCTCGGTGCGGCTGTCGTATACGTGACCTGGCGGAAACGCGGTGATGTCCGCGCAGGTTCCGACCAGCGCCTTCATTTCCGATGCCACGCACAAGCGCCCCTGCTCGTCATGCCCCCAGTACAAGGGACAGACGCCGAAGGGATCGCGTGCAATCAGGTAGCGCGCCTGTGCGGCATCCCACAGCGCGAAGGCGAAAATGCCGTTCAGGCGCGGCAGCCAGGTCGCGGGGTCGGCGTCCACATCGGCTGCGTGGAGTGCATTGATGACCTCGCAATCGGAGCCGCCGGTGAAGTCGTAATCCAGCGATTCGCGCAGTTGGCGATGGTTGTAGATCTCGCCGTTCACCGCCAGCGCGAGCCGGTGATCGCGTGAACGCAGCGGCTGCGAGCCGCTGGCCGGATCCACGATGGCCAGTCGCTCGTGCACCAGGATCGCACCGGCGTCGACGTGCACGCCGCTCCAGTCCGGCCCGCGATGACGCTGGCGCTGCGACATTTCCAGCGCGCGGCTGCGCAAGGCGGCGTAGTCGTCGCCCGGAGCTAGATCGAACCATCCAAGAATCGAACACATGGCAATTACCTCGTCGTGGTGGGTTGTTGGCGAAAAACCCGACGCCGGAAACGACGAAGGCCCGCACTGGGCGGGCCTTCTGTTTCGTGTCGGTGCTGCGATTGAATACGCGCCTACACGCCGGCCCCCAAGGTCAGGCTGACGTTATTATTCAGGGCATTGCTGCGCGCTGCGCGGCCCGCGGAGGGAGCGCTGAGGATGGATTGCGACGGGAGGGCGCGCAGGGACATGGCTGAAATGAAACACAGCACGAAGCGACGCGCAAGCGATTTTTTGGCAGGCGCGCTCGGCGCGCTGCTGCTGGTGGCCATCGGCTTCGCGCACGCACAGGAGGCCGAAACCGGCCAGCGTGTGCACCGCTGCATCGGCCAACGCGGCGAGATCGTTTTTTCCGGCCTGTCCTGCACCGCACCCCAGTCGGCCGGCATCACGCGCGGTGCCACAGCCCCGGCCGTCGCCGGCCAGACCGGTGTCGACGCCGTCGCCACCACTTCCTGTCCCAACTCGCGCCGCAGCCTGATCGACCGGCTCAACGAAGCGATCGCGCGCCACGACGGCAACGCCATCGCCGCCCTGCTGCGCTGGGAAGGAATCGGCGCGACCACGCGACGCATGGCCGAGCTGCACGATCTGGTGCGCCGCCCCCTGCTGTCGCTGGATGAAGACGCATCCGGCGTACGCATCCGCACCGGCAGCAACCGCTCCGGTGGCGTGCGCGAGTTGCGCTTCGGAGTGCGTTCGTCGGCCGGCTGCCATTGGCTGTACTGGTAGCCCCGGAAGGCGCGGCGACGCCCTGTTGTTATCATCGTCGCCCTCGTCCGGAGACCGCCATGTCGCAGCAATATCCCGAATTCATCTGGCAAAACGGCCACATCAAGCCCTGGGCCGAAGCCACCACGCACGTCATGTCGCACGCGCTGCACTACGGCTCGTCGGTCTTCGAAGGCATCCGCAGCTACGAGCTGCTCGATAACGGCCAGCCGAATGGCGCCGCGATCTTCCGCCTGACCGATCACCTCAAGCGGCTGTACCAGTCGGCGAAGATCTACGACATGGAGATTCCGTACACGCTGGACGAACTGGCCGCGGCGTGCCGCGGGGTGATCGCCGCCAACGGACTCGGCCGCGCCTATCTGCGCCCGGTCGCGTATCGCGGCCTCGGCGGTTTCGGACTATCGGCGCAGACGCCCATCGACGTTGCCGTGGCGGCGTGGTTCATGGGCCCGTATCTCGGAGCCGGCGTGCTCGAAGCGGGCATCGATGCCTGCGTATCGAGCTGGCAGCGCTTCGCGCCGAACACGATTCCGGCCGGTGCGAAGGCCGGCGGCAATTATCTTTCCGGACAGCTGATCGCGCGCGAGGCGCGTCGCCTCGGTTTCGGCGAAGGCATCGCGCTGGCCTCGACCGGCCTGCTCAGCGAAGGCGCTGGCGAGAACATCTTCCTCGTCTTCGATGGCGCGTTGCACACGACGCCGGTCAGCGCGGCGCTGCTCAACGGCATCACGCGCAACTCCATCATCACGCTTGCGCGCCGCAACGGCATCGAGGTGATCGAGCGCGACATTCCGCGCGAATACCTGTACCTGTGCGACGAGTTGTTCATGTGCGGGACCGCCGCGGAAATCACGCCGATCCGCTCCGTCGACGGCAAGCCGGTCGGCAGCGGCAAACCCGGGCCTGTGACCGGACGGATTCAGTCGCTGTTCTTCGGGCTGTTCGATGGCAGCACGGCCGACGAATGGGGCTGGCTCGAACCGGTCTGAGTATTGCCGGAGGCTGGTTCGCAGCCTCCCCGAAGCGTCACGGAAAGTTCCGGGCGGCCGTCGGCTGGTGCGCGAGCGCGCGGCTAGCCGCGATCGAATTCGAGCGTCGCGGTGGCGCCGCCTTGCGGGCGCGGCGCGAGCGAGACCTTCCAGCCATAGAGCTCGCACAGGCGGCGAACAATCGCCAGTCCGAGGCCACCGCCCTTGCCGACGCTGGTGCCGCGCACGCCGCGCTCGAACAGCTTCTCGGCATCTTCGGCGGCAATGCCGGGGCCGCTGTCTTCCACCGTCACGCGGCCGTGGCCGACAGTGATGATGACCTCGCCCGAGGGCGTGTACTTGAACGCGTTGCCGATCAGGTTGCTGAGCGCAACGGATACCACCGATGAAGGCGCGGCCGTCGCCAGCGGCTGCTCCTGTTCGACGCGGACCTGCACCGGCTTGTTGGCCAGATGCGGGCGCTGCGAATCGACAACCTGCTCCACGACCTTGCCGACATCGGTGGTTTCGCCATCGGTCGGCGCCTGGCGCTCGCGCCGCGACAACAGCAGCAGCGCATCGATCAATTCGGTCGACTGGCGCACCGCGCGCTCGATCCGCTTCAGCCGCTCGCGCAGCTTGTCGCTGAGATCGGGCGAACCCTGCAGCAGCTCGGTGGTGCTGGCGATGACCGACAAGGGCGTGCGCAGCTCGTGGCTGACGTCGGCATTGAACTCGCGATCGCGCTGGACGATTTCGGTCAGCCGCGTGGAGTAGTCGTCCAGCACCGATGCCAGCTCGCCCACTTCGTCGTTGGCGAAGTGCCGCTTCAGCAAGACCGGCTCGCCCGTGCGGCTCATCTCGCGCACGCGACGCGCCAGCTGGGTCACCGGGCTCATCACGCGCGCGGACAGCCAGAAACCGATCACCAGCGAAAAGATCGCGAACAGGAAGACGGCGATGCCGAGCACGATCAGCAATTGCCTTTCGCCGAGCCGCTGACCGCTCAGATCCAGCCGCAGATAGGCCCAGTAGTTGTCGTCCTTGAACACGGCCAGCCGATAAGGGCGCAGCTTGCCCTCGCGGCCGATTTCCTCGATGTCGTAAACGCCTGAATCGAACTTCTGCCACGTCAACGGAACCGTCGCCGTGATCGTCCGTGCCGGCCGCTCGGCGACGGTTCCGTTGA
>JASLGB010000348.1 GCA_030150315.1 Dokdonella sp.
GGCTGCCCAGATGCCGCTGCCGACCAGCACCGGCAGCAACCAGACCAGCATCGCGGTCGCGGCGCTCATGGCACCCGCTCCACCACGCGATATACCGCCAGCTCGCCGCCCCCGTGCACGGTCTGTACGGCGATGCCCTGGATGCCGAACGGCTGCACGCCGTTCTGTGGCGTCACGCCGACGCCCTGGCCATAGCGCACCAGCACGGTACCGATCGGCAGCTGGCTGCGTTCGGGCCCCTGCACGGCCTGCGCATACGGAGCCACGTCCAGCGGCATCGCCAGATAGATGAAACGCAGCACCTGATACGCGGAAACCGCGTCCACCAGAATGTGCGGCGGCGGCTGTTCGTCACCGATCAGCTGCTTCAAGCGCTCGGCCGCGGCGGCGATTTCCGAATCCGGAACCCGATCCTGGCGCTCGGCCAGCGCCATGTCGCCCCAGACATCGCGATCGAGGCGCTGGCGGAAATCGAGGCTGCGCAACCAAACCAGATCCAGCGCCAGCCACAGCAGCGCGCCGCCGGCGAGCATTCCGAAACGCAGGCGCCGACCGCCGACGCCGAGCACGAAACGCGCGCCGACCGCGGCGATCGCCAGTGCAAGAGCCAGCACCAGCGGCGCACGCGGCGCGTGCGGCTCGGAATCGCCGACACCGCCGGGGCCGATGGCGCTGACGGAAATCAGCTGCCACGGTGCGCGCAGCGACCAGCTGTCGAGCAGCGCCGCCACCTTGCCCCGCCAAGACGCCGATTCGAGCTGCACTTCCTCGATGCCGAAGGCGCGAAATCCGTGTTCCGGCGGCACCAGCTGGGCGACCGCAAATTCGCTGAAACCCAGTTCGATGACGGTGCCGCTCCACGCGCTCGAGCGCGACAGGTCGAACGTGACCGTGTCCCGTCCCGGCCATGGCAGGGCGATCGTCTGCACGTCGTCCGGCTCCTCGGCGGTGCGGAACACCAGCGCGAGTTCGAGCGTGCGCGGAAAGTCCGAGAAACGGTAGCGCAGCAGCGGATGGTCCTCGGCACGCAGGCGCGGCAGGCGCGTCACCTGCAACCCGGAATGATCTTCCGCCGCGCCCGACACCTGCAGCACCGGCCCACGCGCGATGCCATCGCCGAACACGACCTGGAATTCGCTGCCGAACATGCGCGACACCTCGCGCGGCGCCAGCGGCGACGACCAGCCCACGTCCGCGGCCCACGCCAGCACACCCAGCCAGCCGAGCCCAAGGAAAACTGCGAACGCGACGGCGCGCAGGCGCGCGGAACTCATGCCGGCACCTTCACACCGCCAGGCCCGCGAGACGATCCAGCTCGACCTCGCTGAAGCCGGCGCGCAAGCGCGCATCGACGTTGAACGGCCCGCGCAGGCTGCCGCGCATGTGGGTCTCGATCAAGGTGTGGAAAGTCGATTCAGGCTCGCATCCGGCGCGCTCGCAGCACCATGCGAACCAGCGCGAACCCGCCGCCACATGCGCGACTTCCTCGCGCAGTATCACTTCCAGGATCGCCACCGTTGCCTCGTCGCCGGCGCTGCGCAGGCGCGCGATCATGCCTGGCGTCACATCCAGCCCGCGTGCCTCCAGCACGCGCGGCACCAGCGCCATGCGCGCAAGGCAGGAATCGGCCGTGCGCATGGCCATGTCCCACAAGCCGTCGTGCGCATCGAAATCGCCGTAGGCGTGGCCCAGCTCGGCCAGTCGCGCCGACAGCATCTCGAAATGACGCGCCTCGTCGTCGGCCACCTGCGCCCAGTCGCGGTAGTACTGCGCCGGCATGCCGCGGAACCGGTACACCGCATCCCAGGCAAGGTTGATCGCATTGAATTCGATGTGGGCGACGGCGTGGATCAGCGCCGCCCTACCCTCCGCCGTGCCGAGCCCGCGCTGGGCCAGTTGGCGCGGAGCCACCAGCAGCGGCCGTTCGGGACGGCCTGGCGTGCCGATCGGCAACGGCGGCGCGCCGTCGCCCGGAGCAAGCTCGCCGGCCGCGAGCGCGGCGGCGGTGGCGCGGGTCAGCGCGTATTTTTCTCCGGGATCGCTGCAGGCAAGGCAGCGTGCGGCCGCTTCAAACAGATTTCCATTGGCCACCCGCGCCACTCCTCCAGTGATCTCCGATATCCGAACACGGAATTATCCATGACAGATACGCGAAAGGATGCGCGAGGCCGACACGAAATTCGCCAAAAAAGCGTTAAGCAGCCGATTTCCACCGGTTCGGGGCGTCAGCCCGTGCCGCGCCGCTGCGTCTTGGCCGAGTCGGAACGCTGGAATTCCAGCCGGCTCAGATAGGTCGGCTCGACGCCGGTGACGTATTCGCCGGAAAAGCACGAGGTGTCGAACTGGCCGAGTTCTTCGTTGCCGTCCTGCACGGCCCAGATCAGGTCGTCCAGATCCTGATAGAACAGGCGGTCGGCGCCGATCAGCTGCTGCACTTCGGCTTCGGTGCGGTCGTGCGCGACGAGCTCGGTCGCGGCCGGCATGTCGATGCCGTACACGTTCGGGAAACGCACCGGCGGCGCGGCCGAGGCGAAGTATACTTTTTTC
>JASLGB010000374.1 GCA_030150315.1 Dokdonella sp.
CTTCGGTTTCAACGACTTGATGGCGATTTCCGTGAGCATCGCAACCCGAGGTTCGGCTTTCGGAAGATACTCACAAACGTACTCACATCGGAGGGCGGCTGCAAGCGATCTTCCCCGGATCGCGTTGGACACGAAAACCAACAAAAAACCCCGCCAGAGCGGGGTTTCTTGAACTTCCTCGGACGCCTTCGGCTATCCTTGGATCATGTAAATGGTGCCCAGGAGAGGACTCGAACCTCCACGGTTTTACCCGCTAGTACCTGAAACTAGTGCGTCTACCAATTCCGCCACCTGGGCATTCCCGGAAGCGTGTGAGCTAGCCGGGGCGCGAACAATACTGGCGTCGTTCGGGACTGTCAACGAATTCTGCTTACAATCGTCGTTTCCGCAGGCTTGCCGCGATCAGTACAAGGAAATCCAACTTGAAGCGCAAGAAGACTACGTCGTCCCGCGAAGATGCCGGACGTGGCAAACGCGGCCCCGGCCAGCGCGTGGGTGGGGCAAAGAAGTCCGCCAATCCGGCCGCCAAGAAGAAGGCACTGCCGGGCTGGTTCCCGCAGCCGATCGCGCCGGTAGCCAAGACCGCGCGCACCCAGTCGGCGCCGCCGGTGCGGAAGGATCCGTATGCCGAACGTGAGGCCAGCCGCTACGAGCGTCCCATCGCCAGCCGCGAGGCGATCATCGCGCTGCTTGAAGAGCGCGGCGTGCTGATGAAGCTCGAAGAATTGGCGCACGCGTTGCAGCTGACTTCGCCGCAGGACTTCGAGGCGCTGACGCGGCGGCTTGGCGCGATGCTGCGCGACGGACAGCTGATCCAGAACCGGCGCGGCGGCTACGGCGTCGCCAGCAAGCTCAACCTGATCCGTGGTGGCGTCATTGCCAACGCGGAAGGCTACGGCTTCCTGCGCCCGGATGAAGGCGGCGATGACCTGTATCTGTCGCCTGCGGAAATGCGCAAGGTCCTGCACGGCGATCGGGTGCTGGCCAGCGTGGTCGGCGTGGATCGTCGCGGCCGTCACCAGGGCGCGATCGTCGAGGTGCTCGAGCGCCGCTCGTCGCGCCTGGTCGGGCGCGTGATCGAGGACGACGGGCTGGTGCTGGTGACGCCGGACGATCGGCGCCTGCATCAGGACATCCTGATCAAGCCGGGGCAGGCGCAGGGCGCGCGCTCGGGGCAGATCGCGGTCGTGGAAATCACCGATCCGCCGAACGCGCAACGCGGACCGATGGGACGCATCCTGGCCGTGCTCGGCGAGCGGCTGACGCCGTCGCTGGTGGTCGAGATGGCGATTGCCAGCCACGACCTGCCGCACGAGTGGCCGGCAGCGACGCTGCGCGATGCAGCCAACATCGCGCCGCAGGTTTCCGAGGCGGAAATGAAGGGGCGTGTGGACCTGCGTTCGACGCCGCTGGTCACGATCGACGGCGAAGACGCTCGCGACTTCGACGACGCCGTGTATGCCGAGGCGAACGCCGAAGGCTATCGCCTGATCGTCGCCATCGCCGACGTGTCGCACTATGTACGACCGGGTTCGGCGATCGACGAGGAAGCCTACAATCGTGCCACCTCGGTCTACTTCCCCGGCTTCGTGGTGCCGATGCTGCCGGAGACGCTGTCCAACGGCATCTGCTCGCTCAACCCGGACGTCGACCGCCTGTGCATGGTCTGCGAGATGCAGGTCGATCGCGACGGCCAGGTCATCCGCTCGAAGTTCTATGAAGCGGTGATGCGCTCGCATGCGCGCCTGACCTACGACAAGGTGTGGCGTGCGATCGGGTTGAAGGACGCCGACGCCTGCCACGAGCTGGCCGACGTGATGCCGCAGCTCAGGCACTTGCACCGCCTCTACAAGGCGTTTGCGAAGGCGCGCCAGCGCCGCGGCGCGATCGATTTCGAGAGCCGCGAAGTCGAGTTCCGCCTTGGCCCGACCGGAGAGGTGGTGCAGCTGGGCGCCTATGAGCGCAACGACGCGCACAAGCTGATCGAGGAATGCATGATCGCGGCCAACGTCGAGGCGGCCAAGTTCTTGCAGAAGAAGCGCATTCCCGCGCCGTATCGCGTGCACGCGCCGCCGCCGGCGTCCAAGTACGAGGATCTGCAGGAGTTCCTGCGCGAGTTCAAGCTGACGATGCCGCCGCTGGAGCAGGTCACGCCTGGCGACTTCTCCGCGCTGCTGAAGAAGGTGCGCAAGCGCGCCGACGCCAGCCTGATCGAATCGGTGCTTCTGCGTTCGCAAAGCCTGGCCGTCTACCAGGCGGTCGATCCGGGTCACTTCGGCCTCGGACTTGAGTTCTACGCGCACTTCACCTCGCCCATCCGCCGCTACCCGGACCTGCTCGTGCACCGCGCGATCCGCTATGCGCTCGGCGGGGGCAAGCCGTCCGCCTACGAGTACAGCCCGAGCCAGATGGAAAGCCTCTGCGTGCACTGCTCGCACAACGAGCGCCGTGCCGACGAGGCCGAGCGGGACGTGGACGAGCGCTACAAGTGCGCGTGGATGGAGAAGCACATCGGCGAGGAATTCGACGGCATCGTTTCCGGCGTCGCCTCGTTCGGCCTGTTCGTCGAGCTGGTCGACTCCAAGATCCACGGACTCGTGCACATCACCCAACTGCCGAACGACTACTACCACTTCGACGCCACGCGCCGCCTCATCACCGGCGAGCGCCGCGGCCTGAAGTTCCGTCTCGGCGACGCCGTGCGCATACAGGTTTTGCGCGCCAGCATGGAAGACCGCAAGATCGACTTCCGCCTGGTGCCGCAGAAATGACGGCACGGTCGCAGCGTCACTCGCCTAGAATCGCCGCCCCGCAACCGGCAGCCAGCAGTTCTCCATGAGCAACGAACTCCTCATCGGCATCCACGCGGTCGAAGCCGCGTTCAACCACGACGTCGGCAACCTCGTCGAGCTGTACATCGAGAACGGCACGCAGAACGCGCGCGTGAAGGAACTGGGCGAGCGGGCACGCGAACTCGGCGTGAAGCCGCATGCACGCGACCGCGCCGCGCTCGACCGCATGACCGGCGGCGCGCGCCACCAGGGCGTGGTTGCGCGCTACAACGCGCCAGCGCAGCTGCCCGAATCGGCCTTGCCGGAACTGGCCGAGAAGGCCGGGCGCGATGCGCTGTTTCTGGTTCTGGACGGCGTGACCGACCCGCACAATTTCGGCGCCTGCCTGCGCAGTGCCGAGGCGGCCGGGGTCAGCGCGGTGATCGTGCCGAAGGATCGCGCGGTCGGCGTCACGCCGACGGTGCGGCGCGCATCGGCCGGTGCGGCCGATCGCGTTCCGATCGTGTCGGCAACCAACCTGTCGCGCGCGCTGAAGGCGCTCAAGGACGCGGGCGTTTGGATGGTCGGGCTAGACGGCGAAGCGACGCAGTCGCTGTACGACGTCGACCTCGACGGGCCGATCGCGCTGGTGCTGGGCAGCGAGGGCGAGGGCATGCGTCGCCTGACGCGCGAAACCTGCGACTTCCTCGCGAAGATCCCAATGCGCGGCGACATCGAGAGTCTGAACGTCTCGGTGTCGACCGGCATCGTCCTGTTCGAGGCCCTGCGCCAGCGCGGAGCGAAGGCCGCCAAACGCTGACGCGTCAGCGCGGGTCGTCGATCATCGGCAGGATCGCCGAGGTTCCGTCGCTCTTGCGGCGGATCTGGGTGATCTGCGTGCCGTGCACGAGAAAGTAGACGTTCTCGGCGATGTTGGTGGCGTGATCGCCGATGCGTTCCAGGTTCTTCGCCATGAACAGCAGATGCGTGCACGGCGTGATGTTGCGCGGATCTTCCATCATGTAGGTCAGCAGCTCGCGGAACAGGCTGGTGTACAGCTCGTCCAGTTCCTGATCGCGCGTCCACGCCGCCAGTGCGCGTTCGGCGTCGTTCTCGCGCCACGCGGCCAGCACTTCGCGCACGAGGGTTTCGGCCAGCTGCGCGAGGCGGGGCAGGGCGCTGGTCAGGTGGATCGGCGCCGTCTGGTTCAGCACGATGGAGCGCTTGGCGACGTTGGCGGCGTAATCGCCGATGCGCTCGATGTCCGAAGCGATGCGCAGCGCGGCGAAGATCTCGCGCAGGTCGCGTGCCATCGGCTGGCGCAGTGCCAGCAGGCGCACGACGTCCTGGTTGATG
>JASLGB010000025.1 GCA_030150315.1 Dokdonella sp.
GTTCCACAGCCAGAATGCGCAGAATGCGAACACCGGCATGAAGTACGGCCAGGCTCGGCGCAGGATCGTGCGCCAGCCGTGAAGTCCTTCGCACCTCCAGATCGGCCAGACTGCCAGGCAGGCGAGAAAGCCGACCCAGACCACGTTGTTCTGGCGCACGGCGAGCGAAAGAAGCAGCAGCAGTGCCGAAACCGCATGCCGCGAGCGGAGCGTCGCCGCTGCCGCCCACAGCACGAGCGCCAGCGACAAGGCATCGGTGTAGACCAGAAAGACGAGCGGCGCCAGCAATGGTAGCGCAGCGAACTGCAGCGTCGCGAGGGCTCCCCCGCCCGGCCACGCAGCCCGCCGCAAGGCATCGAAGCCGGCAATGGCGGCCAACCCGAACAGGACGCAAAGCACACGGGCGGCGCCAATTCCTTCCAGGCCGAGCGCAGCCATGCCGGCGGCAACCAGGGCATGGAAGCCGGGAATCGTGGTGAGGTAATCGGTGAGGACGCGGAAATCCCCCATGCGGAACATGTCCACCTGGGCGAAATGGATCAGCTCGTCGGCAAAGGGATGCGGCACACCATGCGCCAGCACGGCGGCAGTGGCATACAGCACCGCCAGCATAAGCCACGCCAGGCCGCAGGCGATGCCCTCCGGGGTTTTCACAGTGCGCATCGTTTCGCTCCCCTGAACCCTGAACCCTTTCCCGATCGACAAACGAAAAGCCCCGGACAGGCCGGGGCTTTTCAGGATCGACTGGTGCGCTGCTTACTCGTCGGCGCTGTCGTCGGCGAGCGGACGCGGGCGATCAACCAGTTCGACATAGGCCATCGGCGCATTGTCACCAACGCGGAAGCCGCACTTCAGAAGGCGCAGATAGCCGCCCTTGCGCTCGCGGTAGCGCGGGCCCAGCTCGACGAACAGCTTGCCGACGGCCTGCTTGTCGCGCAGACGCGCGAACGCGAGGCGTCGGTTGGCGACGCTATCGACCTTGGCCAGCGTGATCAGCGGCTCGGCGACGCGACGCAGTTCCTTCGCCTTCGGCAGCGTAGTGCGGATGAGCTCGTGCTTGAACAGCGACGAAGCCATGTTCTTGAACATCGCCTCGCGGTGGCTGCTGGTGCGGCTGAACTTGCGGCCTGCATTCTGGTGACGCATGGTGGAATCCTCGTTTTCTCGATTGTTATGAGAAACCGGCGCTTGTGTCCGGCATCCCGCGGTTGCCCGCTTATGTCAGCCCTTCTCCGGAAGGTGCTGTTTGCTGCATACGACCCTGGAGTCGCCACGGATGCAGCAGACAGGCGTCTGGATGTCTGTCTGCCGAATCCGCTTCCTGCGGCCGATCAGCGCGCAATGCGCTTCAGCCCAGCTGCATGCCGTGGGCCAGGCCCGGCGGCGGCCAGCTGTCGAGCTTCATGCCGAGCTGCAGGCCGCGCTGGTACAGCACGTCCTTGATCTCGGTGAGCGACTTCTTGCCGAGGTTCGGCGTCTTCAGCAACTCGACTTCGGTCTTCTGCACGAGATCGCCGATGTAGTAGATGCTCTCGGCCTTGAGGCAGTTCGCCGAGCGGACCGTCAGTTCGAGGTCATCGATCGGACGCAGCAGCACCGGATCGACGCCACCCTTGTCGGCCTTCGCATCGGCGCTCTCGCGACGGGTGAAGTCGCCGAACACGCTGATCTGGTCCTGCAGGATCTCGGCCGCCTTGCGCACGGCTTCTTCCGCATCGATCGCGCCGTTGGTCTCGATGTCGAGCACCAGCTTGTCAAGGTCGGTGCGCTGCTCAAGACGCGCGCTCTCGACGTTGTAGGCGACGCGACGAACCGGGCAGAAGGACGCGTCCAGCTGCAGGCGACCGATCGGACGCGCTTCCTCGTCAGGCAGGCGACGCGCCGTGGCCGGCTGGTAGCCGACGCCGCGCGCGATCTTCAGCCGCATGTTGAGGGCGATATCCTTGGTCAGGTGACAAATCACGTGGTCGGGATTGATGATCTCGACCGTGTGATCCACCTTGATGTCGCCAGCCGTGACAACGCCCTTGCCCTTCTTGCTGAGCGTGAGCATCGTCTCGTCGTGGCCTTCCATGCGGATCGCCACGTCCTTCAGGTTGAGCAGGACCTCAATGACGTCTTCCTGCAATCCTTCGAGCGTGGTGTACTCGTGCAGCACGCCATCGATTTCCACTTCGATGATCGCACTGCCGGGAATGGACGAGAGCAGAACGCGACGGAGCGCGTTGCCGAGGGTGTGGCCGAAGCCACGCTCGAGCGGCTCGACGACGACCTTGGCGCGGTCGCTGTCAATACGCTCGACATGAATGCCGCGCGGACGCAGCACGGTGGTGGACGATCCCGCCATATGGATTCAACTCCAGAAGCCCCGTAAGGGGCTTCATATGGTGTGTCTGCCGCGAAATTCCAGACGCGGCGATTGGAAGAGTACAGACAGGGGTCTGCGTTCTTGTTCCTCGCGGTCAGGATGGCCGCAGACAGCGATTACTTCGAGTACAACTCGATGATCAGGCTTTCGTTGATGTCGGACGGCAGATCCGCGCGTTCCGGCAGCGACTTGAACAGGCCTGCGCCCTTCTTGGCATCCACTTCGATCCAGGAAGGAACCAGATCCATGTCGTTGGAAACGGTGAGCGCTTCCTGGACGCGCAGCTGGGTCTTGGCGCGCTCGGACAGGGCGATCTCGTCACCCGGACGCACCTGGTAGGAAGGCAGGTTCACCTTCTTGCCATTGACGCGGATCGCGGCGTGCGAAACGAGCTGACGGGCACCGGCGCGCGTCACCGCAAAACCCATGCGGTAGACGACATTGTCCAGACGTCCTTCCAGCAGGCGCAGCAGGTTCTCGCCGGCATTGCCCTTCTGGCGCGAAGCCTTCTTGTAGTAGGAGCTGAACTGACGCTCAAGCACACCGTAGATGCGCTTGACCTTCTGCTTCTCGCGCAGCTGGACGCCGTAGTCCGACAGGCGGCCGCGCTTGGCGCCACCGGCGCCGTGCTGGCCCGGCTTCTGCTCGAGCTTGCACTTGGAGTCGATCGCGCGAGCCGGGCTCTTGAGGCTGAGGTCGGCGCCTTCGCGGCGCGCGAGCTTGCAGGTAGGTCCGAGATAACGTGCCATTCTGGTTCTTCCTTAGACGCGACGCTTCTTCGGCGGACGGCATCCGTTGTGCGGAATCGGCGTCACGTCGATGATGTTGGTGACCTTGAAGCCCGCGTTGTTCAGCGAGCGGACCGCGGATTCGCGACCCGGGCCCGGGCCCTTGATGCGAACTTCAACGGTCTTGATGCCGTAGTCGGCGGCAGCCTTCGCGGCCTTGTCGGCAGCGACCTGCGCCGCGAACGGCGTCGACTTGCGCGAGCCACGGAAGCCTGCACCGCCAGCGGTCGCCCAGGACAGGGCATTACCCTGACGGTCGGAGATCGTGACGATGGTGTTGTTGAACGAAGCCTGCACGTGAGCGACGGCATCCGTCACAACGCGCTTGATCTTCTTCTTGGCCTTGACTGAAGCGGGTTTATTCATTTGCCAGGATATCCTGCGAGTTACTTCTTGATGGCGCGACGCGGACCCTTGCGGGTGCGGGCGTTCGTGCGCGTGCGCTGGCCGCGCAGCGGGAGGCCGCGACGGTGGCGCAGGCCACGATAGGTACCGAGATCGATCAGGCGCTTGATCGACATGCCGACCTCGCGGCGAAGATCGCCCTCGACCGTCAGCTTGCCGATTTCGCCGCGCAGCTTGTCGACCTCGGCCTCGGCCAGGTCCCTGATCTTGGTGGTCGGCTCAACGCCCGCGTCAGCACAGATCTTCTTGGCGCGCGAACGGCCAACACCGAAAATGCTCTGCAGGCCGATCACGACATGCTTCTGAACCGGAAGGTTGACACCAGCAATGCGTGCCATGCGTATTTGTCTCCAAAGAAACGACTTGATTGCGCAGAGAACTTGACATTATAGCCAGTTCATCGGGACTGGGGAACCCCTGCCCCGACAAACCGGTACTGTGTACTTCGACCCGCTCAACGGCCGCGCAGATTCGCCTTCTTGAGCAGGCTTTCGTATTGATGCGATACCAGATGCGCCTGAATCTGCGACGTGAAGTCCATCACCACGACGACCACGATCAGGAGCGAAGTACCACCGAAGTAGAACGGCACGTGCCAGGCACTGCGCAAGATGTCGGGAACCAGACACACCACCACCAGGTAGAGTGCACCGGCACCGGTCAGGCGAGTCAGCACGCCGTCGATGTAGTCCGCCGTCGCCTTGCCCGGGCGCAGACCCGGAATCAATGCACCGGAACGCTTGAGGTTGTCCGCAGTCTCCTGCGAATTGAAGGTCAGCGCGGTGTAGAAATAGGCAAACACGATGATCAGCAGCGCATAGACCAGCATGTGCAGCGGCTCGCCCGGACCCAGCGCCGACGTCAGCGTCTGCAGCCAGCCGACCTGACCGGACGTGTTGAACCACGTCGCGGCAGTCGCCGGAAACATCAGCAGGGACGACGCGAAGATCGGCGGAATGACGCCCGCCATGTTGATCTTCAGCGGCAGGTGCGAGCTCTGGTTCATGTACGCGCGACCCGCACCGCCCTGACGCCGGGCGTAGTTCACGGTGATGCGGCGCTGGCCGCTTTCCATGAACACGACGAAGGCCGTGACGATAAGGACGAACACGAACACGAACAGGACTCGGATGACCGGCATTTCGCCGCTCTGCGCCATGCCGAGGGTATGCATGACCGCCGCGGGGAGGCCCGCCACGATGCCGGCGAAGATCAGCAGCGAAATGCCGTTGCCGATACCGCGCTCGGTGATCTGCTCACCCAGCCACATCAGGAACATCGTGCCGGCCGTCAGGCCGACCACCGTCGCGAACACGAAGCCGGGACCCGGGCTGTACACGATGCCAGGCTGCGTCTGCAGCATGGTCGCGACACCGAAAGACTGGAACAGCGCCAGCCCCAGCGTTCCGAAACGCGTATACGTCGACAGCTTGCGGCGTCCGGCCTCGCCTTCCTTGCGGAAGGCCTGCCAGCTCGGGATCACGGCGCTGAACATCTGCACGATGATCGACGCCGAGATGTACGGGATGACGCCCAGCGCAAACAGGGAGAAGCGTTCCAGCGCACCGCCGGAGAACATGTTGAACATGTCCAGCAGTCCACCTCCCTGCTGCACCATGCGCGACATCGCTTCCGGGTTGACACCAGGAACAGGGATGAACGAGCCGAGTCGATAGACGATCAGCGCGCCGATCACGAACAGAAGCCGCTGCTTCAGCTCGGTCAATTTGCCGAGCGAAGCGAGCATGTTGGACTGGGAGGACGCCACGTGGCCTTACTCCACGCTGCCGCCGGCGGCCTCGATCGCTGCCTTTGCACCGGCAGTGACCGCAACGCCCTTGATCTTGACGGCCCGCGTGATTTCGCCCTTCTTGACGATCTTCGCACGGACGGCGCGCGTGTCGACCAGACCGACGGCCTTCAGGCTGTCGAAGTCGATGACATCGCCCTTGACCGAATCGAGCTTGTACAGCAGCACTTCGCTGATGTCGCGCGCCATGCGCGAGCGGAAGCCGATCTTCGGCAGGCGGCGCTGCAGCGGCATCTGGCCGCCTTCGAAGCCGGCCTTGACCTTGCCCTTGCCCGAGCGGGCGTACTGACCCTTGTGGCCACGGCCCGCGGTCTTGCCGAGGCCGGAGCCGATGCCGCGACCGACGCGGACGCCGCTCTTGCGGGCGCCGGCGGCAGGCTTGAGTGTGTTGAGACGCATGAGTGGACTCCTGGAACTGATGAGCGCGGAGGCCGCGCTTCTTAGACGTTTTCTTCGATGCGGACGAGGTAGCTGACCTGATTGATCAGGCCTCGCACCGACGGAGAGTCCTTGAGTTCGCGCACGTCATTGAGCTTGCGCAAACCGAGCGCGCGCACACTCAGGCGATGACGCGCCTGGCAGCTGGCAACGCTCTTGTACAAACGGACGCGGATCGTCTTTCCTTCCGCCACATTCTTGGTCTTACTCATTGCCGAGCACCTCATCGACCGTCTTGCCGCGCTTGGACGCGATGCGCTGCGGCGAAACCATCGCCTGCAAGCCGTTGATCGTCGCGCGAACCAGGTTGATCGGATTGCGCGAGCCAACAGCCTTGGCCAGCACGTCCTTCACACCCACCACTTCCAGCACGGCGCGCATCGCGCCACCGGCGATGACGCCGGTACCTTCCGACGCGGGCTGCATGTAAACCTTCGCCGCACCGTGGTTGGCCTTGACGGCGTGGAACAGCGTGCCGTTGTTCAGGTCGACCTTGATCATGCCCTTGCGCGCACGATCCATCGCCTTGGATATAGCGACCGGCACCTCACGCGCCTTGCCATAACCGAAGCCGACGCGACCTTCGCCGTCGCCGACGACCGTCAGCGCGGTGAAGCTCATCTGGCGACCGCCCTTGACCGTCTTGGCGACGCGGTTGACCGCGATCAGCTTCTCGAGCAAGCCGTCCGCGCTTTCACGTTCATTGTTGTTAGCCATCTCTCACCTGATATGCCGCCCGCAAGGCGGAACGGACTTCTGCTTGCGGCTTGGCCGCTTGGAGTTGTGTGTGTTTCGGTAACGCAGGTGACGATCCGGAGCCGGGGCGAGGGATCGGCGATGCCGACCGTCTCCCCGAATCCGGATCGGGTGTATCAGAACTTCAGACCAGCCTCACGCGCCGCATCGGCCAGAGCCTGGATACGACCATGATAACGGTAACCCGAGCGGTCGAAAGCGACCTTCTCGATGCCGGCCTTCAGCGCCGCTTCCGCGACTGCCTTGCCAACCGCTGCCGCGGCGTCCTTGTTCTTGGTGCCCTTCAGGCCCTCGGCAAGCGACTTCTGCACGGTGGAGGCAGCAGCGACGACGCTCTCGCCATCGGCGCTGAAAACCTGCGCGTAGATGTGCTGGGCGCTGCGGTGCACCGAGAGGCGCGGCACGCCGAGGGTGCGGATGTGGGCGCGCGTGGACTTGGCACGGCGGAGTCTTGCGATGTTCTTTTTCACAGTAGTTCTCCGAAGAAGCGGATCGGCTTTGATGGTCGCCCCGAGTGAGGCCGTCTCCGGCCTCACGTGCAATGGCACGCCACTTACGCCTTCTTGGCTTCCTTCATCGTGATCTTCTCGCCCGAGTAACGCACGCCCTTGCCCTTGTACGGCTCCGGCGGACGGAAACCACGGATCTTGGCAGCAACCTGGCCGACCATCTGCTTGTCCGCGCCCTTGACCAGAATCTCGGTCTGCGCCGGCACCTCGATGGTGATTCCTTCCGGCGCGGAGAACACGACCGGATGCGAAAAACCGAGATTGAGGCTGAGATCCTTGCCGGCGAGAGCGGCACGGTAGCCGACGCCGACGAGTTCGGGCTTGCGCGCAAAGCCTTCGCTCACACCCGTGACCATGTTGTCGATCAGCGAGCGTGCGGTTCCGGCCATCTTGTGGTCGTCTCCGAGGGCCTTCAGCTGCACTTCGCCACCGTTGACGGTGACTTCGACGTCGGCCGGAGCGGCCATGCTGAGGGTTCCCTTGGGACCCTTGACGGTAATCGCGTCAGCAGTGACCTGGCATTCAACGCCCTTGGGCAGTGCGACGGGCTTCTTTCCTACACGTGACATGATTGTGTGTCTCCGGAGACTTTAGGCGACCAGGCCAATGACTTCGCCGCCAAGACCCTTCTTGCGGGCCTGCGCGTCGGTCATGATGCCGGCGGAGGTCGAGACGATCGAAATACCGAGACCGTTGAGGACCTTCGGCAATTCGTCCTTGCCCCGATAAACGCGGAGGCCGGAGCGGCTGACGCGCTCGATGCGCGCGATGACCGGCTTGCCTTCGTAGTACTTCAGGGCAATCTCGAGCTTCGGCTTGCTGTCCTCGGTGACGGTCTGCACGTCAGCGATGTAGCCTTCTTCCTTCAGCAGGTTCGCGATGGCCTGCTTCACACGTGATCCCGGCATCGCCACGGAGCGCTTGCCCGTGGCCTGCGCATTGCGAATGCGCGTGAACATGTCGGCGATAGGATCAGTCATGCTCATGTTTCAATTCCTGATTAGCATCGATATCCGCAATTTGCGGGGGTGCGGCTCGCTTCGTTTCCGGGCGCCTGTAGCGTCCCGGCTGCCGTCACGAACCCCAAGAAATTACCAGCTGGCCTTGCGAAGGCCGGGCACGTCACCGCGCATCGTCGCTTCGCGAAGCTTGTTGCGGCCGAGGCCGAACTTCGCGTAGACGCCGCGCGGACGACCAGTCAACTCGCAACGGCTGCGCTGACGCGCCGGGCTGGAGTCGCGCGGAAGCTTCTGCAGGCTCGTGACCGCAGCCATCTTCTCGTCGTAGGAAGCGGTCGGGCTCGAGACGATCTTCTTGAGCTCCTGGCGCTTCGCCGCGTGACGCTTGACCAGCTTGGCCCGCTTCACGTCGCGGTTGATCATTGAACGCTTTGCCATGATTCGGTCCTGGTCGGTCAGTTGCGGAACGGGAACTTGAAGGCCTCGAGCAGCGCCTTTGCTTCCGCGTCGGTTTTGGCCGTCGTGGTGATCGCGATGTCCATGCCGCGCAACGCGTCGATCTGGTCGAAGTCGATCTCCGGGAAGATGATCTGCTCCTTCAGGCCCATGTTGAAGTTGCCGCGACCATCGAACGAACGACCCGAGATGCCGCGGAAGTCACGCACGCGCGGCAGCGAGATGTTGATCAGGCGGTCCAGGAACTCGTACATCTGGCGGCGACGCAGGGTCACCTTGCAACCGATCGGCCAGTTCTCGCGGATCTTGAACGTGGCGTGGGCCTTGCGCGACAGCGTCACGATCGGCTTCTGACCGGTGATCTTCGCCATGTCGGCGACAGCATTTTCCAGGATCTTCTTGTTGCCCACTGCCTCACCCACGCCCATGTTCAGCGTGATCTTGGACAGGTGCGGCACCTGCATCGGATTAGTGTAACCGAAGCGCTCAACGAGCTTCGGGGCCACCTGTTCCTTGTACATAGTTTCAAGACGCGTCGTCATTGTGGCAGTCCTCACGCGTCAACCACTTCGCCGGAGGAGCGGTACACGCGGACCTTGCGCCCATCTTCGAGCGTCTTGTAGCCCACGCGCTCACCCTTGCCGGTGGCGGAGTTGAACAGCATTACGTTGGAAATATGGACCGGCGCCTCACGCTCGATGATGCCGCCCGGCTGGTTCGCCTGCGGATTCGGCTTCGTGTGGCGCTTGACGAGGTTGATGTTCTGCACGAACACGGAATCACCCGCGACGCGCGTCACTTCGCCCTTCTGGCCCTTGTTCTTGCCGGCGATTACCAGAACCTGGTCGCCTTTGCGGATACGGTTCATGACATCAACCTCGTTACAAAACTTCCGGCGCGAGCGAAACGATCTTCATGAATCGTTCGCCACGCAGCTCGCGCGTCACCGGCCCGAAGATACGGGTGCCAATGGGCTCGAGCTTGTTGTTCAAAAGAACGGCGGCATTGCCGTCGAAGCGGATCAGCGAACCGTCGGCGCGGCGCACGCCCTTGCGGGTACGGACGACGACGGCGTCATAGATCTCGCCCTTCTTGACCTTGCCACGCGGAATGGCATCGCGCACCGAAACCTTGATGATGTCGCCGATGCCCGCGTACCGGCGCTTGGAGCCGCCGAGCACCTTGATGCACATCAGTTCCTTGGCGCCGCTGTTGTCCGCCGCGGCCAGCGTGGTCTGCATCTGGATCATGTTGCTTTACTCC
>JASLGB010000111.1 GCA_030150315.1 Dokdonella sp.
GATGGATTGGCTATGGCACGACCGCGGCGAGTACGACCTCATTTTCGTGGACCCGCCGACGTTCTCCAACTCCAAGCGAGCGGACGATTTCGACGTGCAGCGCGATCACGAGCGCCTGCTTGCCTTGTGCCGCGATCGACTGGCGCCGGGCGGGCTGATCGTGTTCTCCAACAACCTGCGCAAATTCGCGCTGGACAAGGGCGTGAACGATCTTTTCGAGGTGCGCGACATCACGGCATCGACCATTCCGCCGGACTTCGCGCGCAACGCGCGCATCCACCATTGCTACGAGTTGCGGAAGAGGCTGAACGGCTAACGATTTCCTGACGAATCCGAAAAAAATTTCAGTGTCGATTCAGGCGGTAAAACGCAGCATGCGAGCCATCATCTGGAGACACATCAATGACGGGTTCGCGCAAATCTTTCCGCTTCGTCGCGCTGGGACTGCTCGCTGCAGCCGCCCTCGCGTTCGCGCCGGCATCCTTTGCTCGTGGTCGCCATCATGGTCACTGGAATGTCGCGCTGAACTTCGGTCTTCCGGGGCTCGCGATTGGCGTTTCCAACGGCGGCTACGGCTACGTTGGTGCTGGCTACTACGGCGGATATTCGCCGTACTACGCGCCGTCGTATTACAGCTACGGTCCGTCCTACTACCGTGGCTCGTATTACGGCTACAGCGCGCCGGTCGTGTATCGGACCACGTACCACAGCCAGCCGGCCTACCGCAGTTACCGTTCGTACGATCACGGCTATCGTTCGTACGGCCGCAGCTACCATCACGACCGTCGCGGATACGATCGCGGCTACCGACGTGCCACCTATTACGATCGCGGATACCGGTGATGCATTACTGACCGACCTCGATCTCCCTCTACGCTGGCGTCGTACCCTCCCCCTTCCCCGCCGCCAGCGTATCGCCCCGCGACGATTTCCCCTGGTCGTCGCGGGGTTTCTTTTTTCCGTTGCTTGAAATGCCGTCAGGCGGCATGAGAGGCGGCGATGCGGTGTGCGAAGAAAGTCTTCGATCGCGTGCCCGCCGTGCGCCGAACGCGGGGAACGCGCGCTATCATGGCGCGTTGATGGCAGTGGGCCAGTGCATGAGCGAACAATCCAGCCAATCCCGAGACACCAGCGACTCCGGGATGCCGGCGGTCTGGACCTTTTTTCGGCAATGGCTCAAGAATCCGCGAGCCATGGCAGCATTGGCGCCGTCCAGCAAGCTCCTCGCGCAACGCATGGTGGCGCAGCTTCCTCCCGGCTCCCGGAGGGTCATCGAGCTTGGTGGGGGCACGGGCGTTTTCACGCGGGCCTTGCTCGACAACGGCATCGCGGCGGAGGACTTGCTCGTCCTCGAACTCAATACCGAACTGGCGGTTCTTTTGCGGCAGCGCTTTCCGCGCGTGCACGTCGCCAATGGTGACGCCTGCGAGCTGGTCAATCTCGCCGCGCAATCGGGTTTCGAAATCGGCGGCGGCGTCGATGCCGTAGTCAGCGGGCTGGGATTTCTGGCCATGCCGCGCGCCGTGCAAGTGTCCATCCTGCGCGCCATCCTGGCCGTGCTCGGGCCGGACAGGCCCTTGATCCAGTTCACTTACGGCCCGGCAAGTCCATTGCCGCGCGACCTGCTTGACGAGTTGGACCTGAAGTCACGGCGGGCCAGCACGACGTGGCTGAACATGCCGCCGGCGACGATCTACGTCTATACCCGCAACCGGTCGCGACCGGTACGCGCGGTTCGCGCACCGCTCTGATCGGACGCGGCTCGGGCTGGATGCCTGCGCCTGCACTATCATGAGGATTCCCATCGCGTATGAAGGAATCTTCATGGTCCAGTCGTCGAACCCCGATTGGTTGAATCAATGGCAGGGATTGTCACGCAACCTGGTCAGTTTCTGGCAGGACATGGCGCGCCAGGCTGAGGCAGCGGGTATGCCTCACCGTTCACCGTCTCCTGCGGCGGGATGGCAGGACGGCTTCGAGCAATGGGCCCGCCATTTCAGTGGCGGCGGCGGGGCGCAGAACGAAACGATCGATCGCATCATCGACAGCGCCAAGAGCTACGCGGCCTTCATGCAGGCCGCCCTGGCTTCCGCGACGGCTGCGCCAGCGATGACTCCGAACTGGAATGACGCCTGGCGTGGCGGCTTCGGGATTCCCGGTGCATCGCCGATGCCATTCGATACGAGCTTCCTGAATGCATTCCAGAATCTGCGTGGCGCCGGCTTCGGCGCGATGCAGCCGCCGATTGCAAATCTTGACGATCTCAAGGGATGGATGAGCCTGCCGGCGTTCGGACTGGCACGCGAGCATCAGGAGCATCACCAGAAGACCTCGGTCGCATGGGTCGAGTACCAGGAGCAGACCGCACGTTACGGCACCCTCATGTTGAAGGCGGCACAGCGCGGATTCGAACTGTTCGAAGGCAAGCTGACGGAGCGCGAGCAGCCCGGACGGCAGATCGATACCTTTCGCGCGCTGTACGACCTTTGGGTCGATGCGGCGGAAGAGGGATATGCGGAAGTCGCGCTGTCGACGGAGTTCCGTGAGGCCTATGGCGCCATGGTCAACGCGCAGATGCGCCTGCGTTCGCTGATCCAGCAGTATGTCGAACGCCTGTCGGGTCAGCTCGGCATGCCCACGCGCAGCGAAGTGGACAGCATCGGCGAGCGTCTGCAGGCCCTGCGTCGGGAACTGCGCGCGAGCGGCTCGGATGGTGCGCTGGCCCGCGAGGTCGCGAAACTGCGTGCGGAAGTGGCGGCGCTGAAGGCGGAGCGGGCATCGGAGCCACCGATGGCGTCGGCACCGGCGACGCCGGACGCCGGGGGCAAGGGCAAGGCGACGCGCAAGCCGGCCGCGAAATCGGCCCCCAGAAGAACGGCGAGGAAGGCAGCCAAGCCGGCGGCGCGTGCTGCTGCCGCGACAGCGCCGGGCAACTTCTCCTCGCGCATCGCGCAGTTCGCAGACGCTTCGCTGGGCAAGAAAAAGCCCGCGAAGACGAAGCATTCCTGACCTCGTCGAACGCAAAGCTGAGGAGCCACCATGTTTCCGATCAAGATCGACCCAGCCAAGGCAATCGACGAAGTCCTGACCACCCAGCGCAAGCTTGCCGCCGCCCTGCAGACCCTGCGTGAAGTCGACGATGTCGACTTCGGCGTGACGCAGAAGGAGGCGATCTACCGCGAGGACAAGCTGGTCGTCTATCGCTTCAAGGGCGAGAAGGCACCGACGGCC
>JASLGB010000115.1 GCA_030150315.1 Dokdonella sp.
AGCCGATCTACGGCGTCACCACGGGCTTTGGCAGCAATGCCGACAAGTTGCTTGGCGCGCACCGCGCGCGCGACGAGCTGCCCGGTGGCAACCCGGATGCACCGCAGGGCACCTTGCTGGAAGAGCTGCAGCACAACCTGATCATTACGCACGCGGTCTGTGTCGGCGAACCGTTCGGCGCCGAGGTCGTGCGCGCGATGCTCGCCATCCGCATCAACACGCTCATGCGCGGCCATTCCGGCATTCGCGCCTCGACGCTGGCGGCGCTGGCGCAGATGCTCAATCGCGACGTGGTGCCGGTGATTCCGCAGAAGGGATCGGTCGGCGCCAGCGGCGATCTCGCACCACTGTCGCATCTGGCCATCGTGTTGCTCGGTGGTGGCGAGGCCTTCTACAAGGGCGAGCGCGTCAGCGGCGCCGAGGCGCTGCGTCGTGCCGGGCTGGAGCCGGTGCGGCTGTCGTTCAAGGAAGGGCTGGCGCTCAACAACGGCACCGCGCAGATGCTGGCCTGTGGCGTGCTGGCGCTCGATCGACTCGAAATGCTCGTCGACACGGCCGACCTCACGGCGGCGATGTCGCTCGATGCCTTTGCCGGACGCCGTGGCGCATTCAAGGCCGAAGTGCACGCGCTGCGACCGCATCCAGGCCAGGTCGAGACGGCGGCGAAGATCCGCGCGCTGCTCGACGGCTCGACGCTGGCCGATATCGCCTACCACCTGGTGCCGCGCTTCAAGAGCTGGCTGGCCGACTCGTGGACCGATGCGGAGGACCGCAAGCGGCACTTCGACATCGCCTGGGATTGGGTGCCTGTTTCGCAGCGTCATGGCCGCGAGGCGTTCTATGCGCGTTTCCTGCCGTTCAAGGGCGGCAAGAAGCACCAGCCGCAGGACGCCTATTGCCTGCGCTGCATGCCGCAGGTGCATGGCGCGGTGCGTGATGCAATCGCGCAGGCCGCGCGCGTATTCGACATCGAACTCAACTCCGTCACCGACAATCCGCTGGTTTTCCCCGATGCGGAAAACGCCGCCGTGGTCGAGGACCAGGTGGTCTCCGCAGGCCATTTCCACGGCATGCCGCTGGCATTGGCGATGAGCTATGTGAAGGCCGCGATTCCGGTGCTGGCGTCGATTTCCGAGCGGCGCCTCAACAAGCTGGTCGATCCGGCCACCAACGATGGCCTGCCGGCTTTCCTGATCGGCAACGAGGACGCCACCGATTCCGGCTTCATGATCGTGCAGTACACCGCCGCTGCGCTGGTCAACGACCTCGCCACGCGCTCGCATCCGGCCAGCGTCTACTCGGTGCCGACCAGCGCCAACGCCGAAGACCACGTGTCGATGGGCGCGAACGAAGCCCGTCATGTGCTGGAGATGACCGAAGACCTCGCGCACGTGCTCGCGATGGAGCTGTATACCGCGGCGCAGGCGCTTGACTATCGCCAGGACATGCTGCACGCGGCGCGCCGTCTGGCGCAGCAGGGCGACTGGCTGGCACTGGCGGCGAAGATCGCCAACGCGCCCGCCGCGGACGATCCGTCGCGCGCGCAGTTCGAGGCCGAAGTGCAGGCGCTGGCAAAGGCACTGGCCGAAGCGGAGGATTTCCAGGCCGGGCCGGCAGTCCGCCAAGCGCACGCCAAGGTGCGTGAACGCATCGCTTTCATGACACGCGACCGTGCCATGGACGGCGACGTCAAGGCGATCTGCGATCTGGTCACCAGCGGCGCGCTGGTGCGTTGAAACGAGTGCCGGGCGGCGCGCCGGAAAGGTGCCATTGCAACCGGATGGCGCATCCGCCTGCCGCACACTCTGCGATCGAATACCCGAGGCCGTAGTCATGAATACGGATTCACCCAGCGATACCGGCACGCGACACGACCAGCACGGTCGCTGGGCGCGCGCCGAAACCGTCGAGGATTTTCGCGCCAACCTTGCGCTGGTGCACCAGCGCATGGCGGCGGCCTGCGCGCGTGTCGGCCGCGATCCGGCCGGCGTGCGGCTGCTGCCGGTCAGCAAGACCGTGGACGAGGCGCGTATCCGGCTGGCATATGCCGCCGGTTGTCGCCAGCTTGGCGAGAACAAGGTGCAGGAAGCGCAGCGCAAGTCGGAGGCGATGGCCGATCTTGGCGACCTGTCGTGGTCGCTCATCGGTCATTTGCAGACCAACAAGGCACGCGTCGTCGCGCGCTTCGCCAGCGAGTTCCAGGCGCTCGACAGCGTACGCGTGGCCGAGGAGCTGGATCGCCGCCTGCAGGCGGAAGGACGTGCGCTGGATGTGTTCGTGCAGGTGAATACCTCCGACGAGGACAGCAAGTACGGCTTGCCGCCGCACGAGGTTGCCGCCTTTCTGCAGGCACTGACGCCGTTTTCCGCATTGCGCGTGCGCGGGCTGATGACGCTGGCGCTGTTCTCCGCCGAGACGAGCCAGGTGCGCGCGTGTTTCGTGCGCCTGCGCGAGCTGCGCGATCGCCTGCGGGATGGCGCACCGGCAGGCATCGGCCTCGATGAGTTGTCGATGGGCATGTCCGGCGATTACGAGATCGCGATCGAGGAAGGCGCCACCGTCGTGCGCGTGGGGCAGGCGATCTTCGGCGCGCGCGCAACACCGGACAGCCTGTACTGGCCGGGCAGCGCGGAGGCCGCGTCGTGAGCGATCCGGCCAACGACCGCCACGACCTGCGCCCGCTGGCCATCGAGGTGGTATCGGTGCAGTCGCAGGTCGTGTACGGGCGCGTGGGAAACAATGTCGCCGTGCCGACGCTGGAGTCGTTCGGGCTCGCCGTTGCGGCGGTGCCGACCGTGTTGCTGAGCAGGACGGTCG
>JASLGB010000120.1 GCA_030150315.1 Dokdonella sp.
ACGGCAGGAAACGCTCGAGCCTCAGAGGTTCGTGGATGGTCATGAGGCACTGCAGATTGAATAAATGTTCATGGGAAACTATCTTAGCACGCCTCGTTTTCCGGAGTCCGTCATTAGCGCCCAGCCCAACCTTGGCATGCAGGTCACCACGTTCGAGAACCCTATGGGAATCGACGGTTTCGAATTCGTCGAATTCGCCGCGCCGGAAGGCCAGGGCGCGTTCATGCACGACTATTTCCGCCGCATGGGGTTCAGCGCGGTGCTGCGCCACAAGTCGCGGGCGATCACGGTGTACCGCCAGGGTCGCGTCAACTTCCTGCTCAACGAATCGCCCGATTCGTTCGCGGCCGACTTCGCGCGTGCGCACGGCCCCAGCGCCTGCGGGTTCGCCATCGGCTTCCAGCGCCCGACCGCGGAAGTGCTTGAAGCGGTGCTCGCCAACGGCGGCGAGAAAGTGACCGACAAGGCGGACAGCCGCGCGATCGATGCGCCGGTGGTCAAGGGCATCGGCGACTGCATGCTGTACCTGGTCGACCGCAACCGCGACGACCTCTACGCCGACTACGTCGCGATCGAAGGCGCCGAGCAGAATCCGGTCGGATTCGGTCTGACCTTCATCGACCACCTGACCCACAATCTCTACTTCGGCAACATGCAGAAGTGGTCGGACTACTACGAGAAGCTGTTCAACTTCCGCGAGATCCGCTACTTCGACATCAAGGGCGCCAAGACCGGCCTGGTCTCGAAAGCAATGACGGCGCCGGACGGCATCGTGCGCATTCCGCTGAACGAGTCGAACGATCCCAAGTCGCAGATCAACGAATACCTCGACGCCTACAAGGGCGAGGGCATCCAGCACATCGCGCTGTTCACCGACAACATCTATGAGTCGGTCGAGGCGATGCGCGCGCAGGGCGTCGAGTTCCTCGACACGCCGGACACCTATTTCGAAGTCATCGACGTGCGCGTGCCCAACCACGGCGAGGATGTGCCGCGCCTGGCGAAGAACAAGATCCTGATTGACGCCGATGCCGAGACCAAGCAGCGCAAACTGTTGCAGATCTTCACGCAGAACGCGTTTGGCCCGATCTTCTTCGAGATCATCCAGCGCAAGGGCAACGAAGGCTTCGGCGAGGGCAACTTCCAGGCGCTGTTCGAGTCGATCGAGCGCGACCAGATGAAGCGCGGCGTGCTCTAAGGCACGCGCTGTCCAGGCCTCCCTTCGCGCGGAGGGAGGCTCCAAGCGAAACCTTCATCCCAACCCCGTTCCCGCCGGGAGCGGGGCTTCAAGCCAGGGCGAGCCCATGTCGATCGCAAGCAACGGCTATCAATCCGGTTTCGGCAACGAATTCGCCACCGAGGCGCTGGATGGCACCTTGCCGCTCGGGCGCAACTCGCCGCAACGCGTGGCGCACGGCCTGTATGCCGAACAATTGTCCGGCACCGCCTTCACCGCGCCGCGGCATGCGAATCGGCGCAGCTGGCTGTATCGGATTCGCCCAGCCGCGATGCACGGCGCGTTCGAGCGCGTGCAGCAGAAGGCGTTCCACAGCGACTTCGGCGATGACCCCGTCACGCCGGACCAGCTGCGCTGGAGTCCGACACCTATGCCGGAGACCGCGACCGACTTCATCGACGGCTTGTTCACGATGGCCGGCAACGGATCGCCTTCCGCGCAGTCGGGCGTCGGTATCCACGTCTACGCGGCCAATCGCGACATGCAGGGGCGTTTTTTCTGCGATGCCGACGGTGAATTGCTGATCGTGCCGCAGCAGGGGCGCCTGCACATCGAAACGGAGCTGGGTGTGCTCGATGTCGAGCCGCAAGAGATCGCGCTGATCCCGCGCGGCCTGCGTTTCCGCATCGCGCTGCCGGACGGTTCCGCGCGTGGCTACGTCTGCGAGAACTTCGGCGCGATGCTGAAGCTGCCCGACCTCGGCCCGATCGGCAGCAACGGGCTGGCCAATCCGCGCGACTTCCTGATTCCGAACGCCGCGTTCGAGGACGTCGAAGGCCGCTTCGAGCTGATCACGAAGTTCCAGGGGCATCTGTGGCGCGCCGACATCGGCCATTCCCCGCTCGATGTCGTCGGCTGGCACGGCAACTACGCACCGTGCAAATACGATCTGCGCCGCTTCAACACGATCGGCTCGATCAGCCACGACCATCCCGATCCGTCGATCTTCCTCGTGCTGCATTCGCCTAGCGATTCCGCCGGCGTCAGCAACCTCGACTTCGTGATCTTTCCGCCGCGCATCCTCGCGATGCAGGACACGTTCCGTCCGCCGTGGTTCCACCGCAACATCGCCAGCGAATTCATGGGCCTGATCCACGGCGCCTACGACGCGAAGGCGGACGGGTTCGCGCCAGGCGGTGCTTCGCTGCACAACAGCTTCACCGGCCACGGGCCGGACGCGGCGACGTTCGAAAAGGCCAGCGCGGCCGATACCTCGAGGCCCGACTACATCACCGACACGATGGCCTTCATGTTCGAGACACGCGCGGTGATCCGCCCGACCGCGCAGGCGCTCGACGCCGCGCATCGTCAGCGCGACTACCAGGCTTGCTGGAGCGGACTGCAGAAGCATTTCCGATTGCCCAACGCGTGAGCGCCGAAACCGGCGAGCTGCCCTGGTGGCGGCGCGATCTGCTGGCGGCCTGCCGCTCGGGGGAGTACGTCGAGGCGACGCCCTGGCGTGAATGGCTGGCGCACGAGCTGCGCCGCTTTCCGTGGCTGTGGGCGACGCTGGCCATCGGCGGTGGCGTATTTGCGCTGGCGTGGGTGCGCGCCAAAGGCCATGAGATCACTGCGTTGCAAACACTCGATCCGGCCGAGGCGGCGGTGCAGGCTCGCGTGCTGCTGCGCGCGGTGGCGGCTGGCGGAGCGCTGCTCGCGCTGACGGCGACCGGATTCACCTGTGCGCAGGTGTGGAAGATACTGCGTGCCGGGCGTTGGCCGCTGCCGCAGGCGCGCGTCCGGCGCCGGACGCCGATCCTGCGCGGGCGTTGCCTGCAGCTGCGTTTCGGTCTGCCCTGCCTTTTCATGGTGCTGGTTGCCGCCGTGGCGGTGGCCAGTGCGCTGCGACTGCTCACCAGTCTGGCGGCGCCGCCGGTGACAGGCGGCACGACGGTTTCCACTTCCATTTCTCCCTCTCAACTCCCCAACGACGGACGGGACCCATGAAACTCGGATCATTGAAGGAAGGCGGCCGCGACGGCACGCTGATCGTCGTCAGCCGCGACCTGACGCGCGCGGTGCGCGCGAGCGCGATCGCGCCGACGCTGCAGGCGGCGCTGGACGACTGGAGCAAGGTGGCGCCGCGCCTCAACGCGCTGTCGGAAGCCCTGAACGCCGGCACTGCCGAGGGCGCGTTTGCACTCGACATGGCTGCGCTGGCCGCGCCGCTGCCGCGTGCCTACGAGTTCGTCGACGGCAGCGCCTACCTGCCGCACGTCGAGCGTGTGCGTCGCGCGCGCGGCGCCGAAGTACCGGAGAGCTTCTATGTCGATCCGCTGATGTACCAGGCGACCAGCGCCGGCTTCTATGGCCCGCGCGATCCGATCCTGGCGATGAGCGAGGACTGGGGCATCGACCTGGAGGCCGAAGTCGTCGTCATCACCGACGACGTGCCGATGGGCGTGACGCCGGAGAAGGCGGCGGGCCATATCCAGCTGATCGGCCTCGTCAACGACGTGTCGCTGCGCGGCCTGATTCCGGCCGAGCTGGCCAAGGGCTTCGGCTTCCTGCAATCCAAGCCGCGCTCGGCGCTGTCGCCGGTGTTCGTCACTCCCGACGAGCTCGGCGATGCCTGGCAGGGCGAGAAACTGCACCTGCCGATGCGCACCTGGATCAACGGCCAGTGGTTCGGCGAGGCCGAATGCGGCGTGGACATGCAGTTCAGTTTTGCGCAGCTGGTCGCGCATGCGGCCAGGACGCGGCCGCTGTCGGCCGGAGCGATTGTCGGTTCCGGCACGATCGCCCACGAGGACACGTCCAAGGGCGCCTCCTGCCTGGCCGAGCAGCGTACGGTGGAAACGCTGCGCGACGGCAAGCCGACGACGCCATTCCTGAAATTCGGCGACACGGTGCGCATCGAGATCACCGATGCATCCGGTGCGAGCCTCTTCGGCGCGATCGAGCAGGTCGTGACGCAGCAGGCGCCGCGCGGCTGAACTCTGTGGGAGGGACTTCAGTCCCGATGCCTTGGCTTGAAGCGCATCGGGATCACCGACGCCGGCGGCGCCAGCGTGTTCGGGGCCATCGAGCAAGTCGTCAGCCGCGTTTGAAGCGACGGGGGAATGCCATGGGCAGCACGAACGAACTCGTTCTCCACGACTACTGGCGCTCGAGCGCGT
>JASLGB010000151.1 GCA_030150315.1 Dokdonella sp.
CGACCGTCATGGAAATCCTGCTTGAGCTGCTGGGCGAACTGATCGTCCAGATCGTCGCTGAAGTGCTGGCGGAGATCGGCCTGCATTCCTTGGCCGAACCGTTCCGGCGCAAGCGCAACCCGTGGCTGGCCGCCGTCGGCTATGTCCTGTTTGGCACCGTCTCCGGCGCGCTCAGCCTGCTCGTTCTGCCCGAACACGTCACGCCGGACGGCGCAGCGCGCCTGCTCAACCTCGCACTCGTGCCGGTACTGGCCGGCGCCGGCATGGCATTGCTCGGCCGCTGGCGAGCGAAGCGCGGTGACGCGCTGCTGGGCATCGACCGCTTCCTGTACGGCTATCTCTTTGCGTTGGCGTTCGCGCTGGTGCGCTTCCTGTTCGCCGCGTGAGGATGCGGGCGGCGTCGTCAGAGATCGCCGGGGATCAGCGAATACGCTGCCGCATCGACCGACGCGCCGCGAACCCGCAGCCGGTTCCGAAGGATTCCCTCGAAGCGAGCGCCGACGCGCTCGGCAGTGCGGCGACTGGGAAGGTTGCCGGTCGCCGCGAGGATTTCGATGCGATCCAGCCCGACCTGCCTGAAGCCGAACGCGGCGACCAGTGGCGCGACGCGCGCAATGATCGCCTGCCCGCGCGCCGACTCCCGCGTCCAGTAGCCGAGGCCGGCGACATTGTCGACGAAGTTGCGCTGACTGAGGCCCACGGCACCCACGAAGCGACCGTCGTCGGCCTGGAACACCGCAAAGGCGTAGTGGTCACCGCTCTCCCAGCCCGCGGCGCAGTGTGCGATCCACTGCTCGGCGTCGACGACTCCGTAACCGGCGTGGCACCAATGGAGCCAGCGCGAAAGGCTGCCGATCGACTCCCGCACCGCCGCGCACAGCGCCGCCGCATCAGCCGCCTGCCACGGCCGTGCCACGAGCTCGTCGACGATCAGCTCGGTGCGGGCGATCACGGTCTCCGGCCTCATCGTTGGTCACTTTTCCGTTGCGACTTGCGGTCGGGTCGGCTCAGTCCGGAGCCGACGTTGCGGCGCAGATCTGCGCGATGTCCTCGTAGCCGTCGAACACGGCGCCCGCGCCACAACCGGGGCAGGCCGGATCGCGCGGCAGGCGCAGCTCGCGGAACGTGCCGGCGAGCGCGTCGTGGCAAAGCAGGCGCCCGACCAGCGGCTGTCCGATGCCGAGCAGCAGCTTCAGCGTCTCACTCGCCTGCAGCATGCCGATCAACCCCGGCATGACACCGAGCACGCCCGCCTCGCTGCAATTGGGCGCCTCCGCCGCCGACGGCGGATACGGAAACAGGCAGCGGTAACACGGCGAATCGGACCGGCGCGGATCGAACACGCTGACCTGGCCGCTGAAGCGATGCACCGCACCGTAGATCATCGGCACGCCGAGGCGCAGGCTCGCCGCGCTCAGCAGGTAGCGCGTCGGGAAATTGTCCGCGCCGTCGACGATCAGATCGTGTCCGCGCAGCAGCGATTCGACATTGTCGGCGCGCAGGCGCTGCTCGAAGGTCTCGATGCGCACGGACGGATTCAGCGCCGTCAGGGCCATCCGTGCCGATTCGGTCTTGTGCATACCGATGCGCGCATCCGCATGCACGACCTGACGCTGCAGGTTCGATCGCTCGACGTGATCGTCGTCGATCAGCGTGACATGGCCGACGCCCGCCGCGACCAGATACAGCGACGACGGCGCGCCGAGACCGCCCGCGCCGACGATCACGATGCGCGCATCGGCCAGCTTGCGTTGTCCCGCCACGCCGATTTCCGGCAGCACCAGATGCCGCGCATAGCGTTCGGCGGAATCGGCGTCGAGCAGGCCCTGCTCCGTCGGCAGGCCTTCGGCCTTCCAGCGTGTGAAGCCGCCGCGCACGGAGCGGCTGTTGGCGTATCCGAGGGCACGCAAGGCATCGATCGCGCGCAACGAGCGCACGCCGCTGGCGCAGATCGCGAGGATCTCGCGCGAACGATCCGCCTCGATGGCCTCGATGCGTGCTTCGATTTCGCCGCGCGGCAGCCCGACCGACGCGGCCGCGAAACCGGCAGCGCGTTCGTCGTCTTCGCGCACGTCCAGCAGCAAGGCACCGGCGTGCTGGCGCGAGAGCGCCTCGGCCGGGTCGATTTCGGAATGGAGCGGAATGGTCATGGGTCGTGGAACCGTCAAGCGGGAAGCCCCTGGATTGAAGCACGAAGCCGTGCGCGATCGGGCCGGGATCGGCCACGCACGCGCGCAAGCGTCGGGAAAACGGAAGCGGCGCAGCGGCCGGGCGCCGTATCGAAATGTCCGTTCACCGCGTCAGTACAAACCCGGCAGCGGCCACACGTCGACCACGGTTCCGGCTTCCAGTTCGCGTGCCGTGTCGGCGACAAAGATCAGCGCATCGGCTTCGGCGACGCCGCGCAGCATCCCCGAACCCTGCTTGCGCAGCGGCGTGGCGCGCAGGGTTCCGTCCTCGCCCGATTCGATGCGCGCGCGCAGGAATTCCGCGCGGTCGTGCTTCTTGCTCACCGCAGCGGCCAGCCGCGCGCGCAGCGGGCGCGGCGGTTCGGCCACGTCCTGCAGCGCGTCCAGCGCCGGACCCACGAAGGCGAGAAAGGTGGCGATCGTGGAAACGGGATTGCCCGGCAGGGCAAATACCAGCGCCCGGCCGATTTCTCCGCACAGCAGCGGCATGCCCGGCCGCATGCGCACCTTCCAGAAATGTACGCGACCCAGCTCGGCCACCAGCGATGGCAGCCAGTCGGCTTCACCGGCCGAAACGCCGCCACTGCTGAGGATCAGGTCACTGTCTTCGCCGGCCTCGCGCAAGGCGGCACGCAGCGCATCCGGGTCGTCGCGCAGATGCGCCACGCGCACCGTTTCGACGCGGCATTGCTGCAACAAGGCGCCGAGGCTGTAGCGGTTGCTGTCGTGGATCTGACCGAAACCGAGCGGCTGCGACGGCGGCACCAGTTCGTCTCCGGTGACAAACAGCGTGACGCGCGGCCGGCGCGCCACCGCGATCGTGTCGTGGCCGAGCGAAGCGAGCACGCCAAGCTGCGCCGCGGTCAGGCGCGCGCCGGCGAAGTCGCCTTGCGTGCCGGCACGC
>JASLGB010000152.1 GCA_030150315.1 Dokdonella sp.
GTCCTCGGTGAGACGGCGCCAGACGCGGCCGTCCTGAGTCAGCACCATGAGGCCGCTGTCCTCATTGTCGAGCGGTACCAGCGGCGTCAGCCGAATGAAGTGGCGCTTGAGCAGGCGGATATCGGACGCGTCCTCGGTCCAACGCGTTGCGGGCGTGACCAGTGCCGTGGCGGGATTCGGACCGCTGATCGTGTCGAAGCCTGCCGGGTTGTGCAGCAGGAAGGTCGCAGGTTCCTCGGCCTCGAGACGTGCATCGGGGTTGATGGTGACGGTTTCGGTCGATATCGGGTGCTGCGGCCTCTCGACCACGACGCCGTCGACCGACACCCAGCCACCCTCGATGTAGCGTTCGGCATCGGCGCGCGAGCAGCCCGCCAGCGCGGCGACGCGCTTGGCGAGACGGACAGGGTCGGACATGGCGGAAACCGGAAAACCAGGGAGGGGCTGCAGTGTACGGTGTGCGCGCTGCTTCGGGTGTCGTGGCCGTCAGGCGGCACCGAGACGACTCCGCTGGCGCCATCGGCGGCACTTGGATGTCGACGGTTGAACAGGGTCGCCGGCGGCGAGACGCCGGCACGCTGGCAGCTGTCGTCGGCGCCATGTCGCGCGAACAAGCATGGTTTCCGGCGCAGTTGCGCTTGGTCATCATCGGCTGGATCGCGCGTGAGTCATCCTGTGCCAGGAAACGCGTGTGCTAAGATCGATGGTTCCGGCATTTGGCCGTCCAAACGCGCGAGCGACATGCAGATCGAGACGAAGCTTCCGAACGTCGGTACCACCATTTTCACGGTCATGAGCCAGCTCGCGGTCGAGCACAAGGCGGTGAATCTTGGCCAGGGCTTCCCGGACTTCGAGGGGCCGCAGGCCCTGCGCGATGCGTTGACGCGCGCGATGGCCGAGGGGCGCAACCAGTACGCGCCGATGACGGGCGTGCCCGCGCTGCGCGAGCAGATCGCGCGCAAGACCGAAGCCATGTACGGACGCAAGGTGAACGCCGATACGGAAGTCACCGTGACCTCGGGCGCGACCGAGGCGCTGTTCGCCGCGATCGCCGCGGTCGTACGCACCGGTGACGAGGTCATCGTGCTTGATCCGTGCTACGACAGCTACGACCCGGCGATCGACCTCAATGGCGGCAAGGCCGTGCACGTGCCGCTCGATCCGGATGACTTCACGCCGGATTGGCAGCGCATCAAGGACGCGATCACGCCGAAGACGCGCATGATCATCGTCAATTCGCCGCACAATCCTTGCGGATCGGTGTTCACTGCGGACGATCTCGATGCGCTGGCCGCCCTCGTCCGCGACACGGACATCCTCGTGCTGTCCGACGAGGTGTACGAGCACATCGTGTTCGACGGCGCGCCGCACCAGAGCGTGCTGCGCCATGCGGAGCTGGCCGAGCGCAGCTTCGTCGTCAGTTCGTTCGGAAAGACCTATCACGTCACCGGCTGGAAGGTCGGCTACTGCATCGCGCCGCGCGCGTTGTCGACCGAATTCCGCAAGGTGCATCAGTACCTCACTTTCTGCACGTTCACGCCGGCGCAGTTCGCATTGGCCGAAGTGATCGAGAACCACCCGGAGCACTACCTCGAGCTGCCGGCGTTCTATCAGGCCAAGCGTGACCGTTTCCGCGAGCTGCTGGCTGGTTCGAAGTTCCGTTTGCTGCCGGTGTCCGGTGCGTACTTCCAGGTGGCCGATTACTCGGCGATCAGCGACGCGGACGACCTGCATTTCTGCGAGTGGATGATCAAGCACGGCGGCGTCGCCGCGATTCCGCTGTCGGCGTTCTACGACGCACCGCCGGAAGGCCAGCGCCTGGTGCGCTTCTGCTTTGCCAAGAGCGATGCGACGCTGGAACAGGCGGCCACGCGACTGAAGGCGCTCTGACATGACGACGAAGCAGCCATTGCGTGTCTCCGTCGTGCAGGGCAACACGCGCTGGCACGACACGGCGGCCAACCGCGACTACTACGGTTCGCTGGTGCGCGGCTTGAAGGGGCAGAGCGACCTGGCCGTGCTGCCGGAAACTTTCCTTTCCGGCTTCACCAACGAAACGCTGGGCAATGCCGAGGCGATGGACGGCGAAGGCTTGCGCTGGTTGCGCGAGCTGGCGATCGAGACCGGACTGGTCGTGACCGGCAGCCTCGTTGTGCGCGAAGGCGATCGCTGCGTGAACCGCTTGGTATGGATGCGACCGGACGGAACGCATGCGCAATACGACAAGCGTCACCTGTTCCGCATGGCGGGCGAGCACGAACGCTACGGCAGCGGCAGCGAGCGCGTGGTGGTCGAGCTCAAGGGCTGGCGCATTTGTCCGCTGGTCTGCTACGACCTGCGTTTCCCGGTGTGGATCCGCAACCGCTACGACCGCCGCACGCAGCACTTCGACTACGACCTGCTGGTGTTCGTGGCGAACTGGCCGAGTGCGCGGCGGCATGCGTGGACGACGTTGCTGCGTGCGCGCGCGATCGAGAACCTAAGCTTCTGCGTTGGCGTCAACCGGGTCGGCGTGGACGGCAACGACTTGCCCTATTCGGGTGACAGCGTCGTGCTCGATTTCCTCGGTCAGCCGATGCTGGAATTCGGTGCGCAGGAGCAGGTGGCCACCGTGCTGCTGGATCCGGCCGCGCTCGAGGCGCACCGCACGCGGTTCCCGGCGTGGATGGACGCGGACGACTTCACGCTGTCGGATTGACGAACGTCGCGGGCGGAACCGGTTTCCGCCCGCCCGGCGTCCGCTTCGGTCGAGTTACTGCAGGATTTCCAGCACCGCTTCGGGCGGCCTGCCGATGGCGGCCTTGCCGTTGGCAAGCACGATCGGGCGCTGGATCAGACGCGGATACTCCTGCATCGCGGCGACCAGCTGGGCGCGGCTCAGCGAGGGATTGTCCAGATCCAGTTCGGCGTACTCCGGCTCGTCGCGGCGCATGAGCGCGCGTGGCGGAAGATCGAGTTTGCCGAGGATACGCTCGATCTCGTTGACCGAAGGCGGCGCGGACAGGTATTCGACCACTTCCGGCTCGATGCCACGCACGCGCAGCAGGGCCAGCGTCTCGCGCGATTTCGAGCAGCGCGGATTGTGCAGGATGACCACGCGGTTCATGCGGCCACCTGCGGCACGTTGGCCAGTTCGCGCGCGATGATCGCGCGCTGCGCCTGCGCGCGGTGCGCATGGCGGGCGATCAGGAGGTCGCTGTCCGGTGCGAATACTTCATACCACTGGGCGGTGGCTTCGTTGCCGGCATCGACGCGTCGGACGCGCTCGATTCGATAGCCGAGAAGGTGGGATTCAAGCTGGCGCTGCATGCGCATGGGTGTCTCCTTTGCAATGGCGCGAACGATACGGGCTGCCGAAGAAGTTGCGGTTAAAACGCTGTTGAAACTTCGTGGCACCGCGATGCGTGGGTGTGACCCGCGCGCCGCGCGAAAGTTGCGTGCGGTGACGCGGTCGGCGTTGCGAACGGGCGGCACTTGCGTTCGCCCGATGCGGAAGGGAGCCGCCGCACCGCTGCTATCATGCGCACCCTTTCCGTCGCCGTTACGACCATGACCGGTCCCGCCTCGTCCGCGCTTTCCTCGTTGACCGAACGCCGCGAATTCCGCTGGTTCATGCTGCTTGCCCTGGTCCTGATCGGCATCGGCATCGGCCTGCGCGATCCGTGGCCATCGGACGAGCCGCGCTTTGCGCTGGTGGCCAAGCAGATGGTCGAGTCGGGGGACTGGCTGGTGCCGCATCGCGGCTCCGAGTTGTACTCGGACAAGCCGCCGATGCTGTTCTGGATGCAGGCCGCGACCTATGAAGTGGTGCGCAGCTGGCGCATCGCGTTCCTGCTGCCGTCGCTGCTGGCCGGCCTGCTGACCTTGGCCCTGATCTACGATCTTGGCCGGCGCTGGTGGGGTCATCGCGCCGGCTTGTACGCGGCGGTGGCCTTGTTGTTCGCGTTCCAGTTCCTGTACCAGACCAAGCGTGCGCAGATCGATCCGCTGGTGCTGGGTTTCATCACGCTGGCGAACTGGGGCTTGTTGCGGCATTTCATCGGCGGCCCGAATTGGCGCGCGTACTGGTTCGGTTGTTTCGCGGCCGGTGTCGGCGTCGTGACCAAGGGTGTCGGCGTGCTGGCGTGGTTGATGTTCGTGCCGTACCTGTTTGCGTTGTGGCGCGGCTGGGACGGCGTCACGCGCACCTCGCACAGCACGCTGCGCTGGCTTGGCGGCGTCGCGGCATTCGTGTTGCCGGTGCTGGCCTGGGCCGTGCCGCTGCTGCTGGTCGCACAGGCACGCGGCAGCGCGGAATACGACGCCTACATCAACGATCTGTTCTTCCGCCAGACCGCAGGGCGCTATGCGAAATCCTGGGATCACGCGCAGCCGGTGTGGTACTTCGTGCCGATCGTGCTGTTCAGCTGGTTCCCGTTGTCGTTGGCGTATTTTGGCGCGGTGCCGCGCTGGTGGCGCGACCTGAAGCTCGGCGAGGCGCGTGTCATGCTGCCGCTGGTCTGGTCGCTGCTGCTGTTCGTGTTCTTCAGCATTCCGAGCGGCAAGCGCGATGTCTATCTGATGCCCGCCTTGCCGATGGTGGCGCTGGCGATGGCACCGTATCTGGTCGGGATTGCCGCAGAGCGCTGGTTGCGCGTGGTCGCGTTCGCGATCGCCGTCTGCGTCGGCACTGCGTTGCTGGGCATCGGCCTGTGGGCGATGAGCGGGCACGCCGCACTCTTCGACGCGATGTTGCAAAAGCGTGAGATGGCCGGCGTCGCCAGTGCCGTGCGCGGCATGCTGGTGCTGATGGGCGCGGCCTTCCTGCTGTCGGCGGCATGGTTCCGCGTGCGTCGCGGCGCGCTCGCCTTGCTCGGCGGATTTGCCGGGCTGTGGATCGTCTGGAGCCTGTGGGCGTATCCGACGCTCAACGACGGCAGCTCCGCCGCCGGCGTGATGCGCAAGGCGCGCGAAGTGGCCGGCAACGAAACCACCATCGGGCTGGTCGCGTGGAAGGAGCAGAACCTGCTGATGGCGAGCGGCCCGGTGCAGGACTTCGGTTTCGTCAAGCCGTGGCCGCAGCAGTTCACCGAAGCGGCGCAGTGGCTCGCGCTGGCGCCGCAGGCTCGGCGCATGTTCGTGCTGGAAGACGCGATGGGTGACTGCGTCGAGCGCAGCAAGGCCGTTCGTCTGGGGCGTGCCAACCGGCGCGACTGGTGGCTGGTCGGCAACGAGGCGATCGTGCCGTCCTGCGTGCCGTCCGGTGACGGCGCGGGCGAAGACGACGAGGATTCCTGACCCGCCGCGGCATTCCGCGCGGCGTCATGCGCTGGTTTCGCGGCGCACGGTGTGCGTAGCGCGCGACGCCGTTGCGTCAGCGCCGGCCGCCGATCTCGTCGATGTGCAGCAGCAGGTCGGCCGGATCGTCGAACACGCGATACGCGCCGGCGCGTTCGAGTTCGTCCGCCGAGTAGCCGCCTGACAGCAGGCCGATGCCGAGTGCGCGGGCGCGTCTCGCCGCGAGCATGTCCCACACGGCGTCGCCGATGACGGTCG
>JASLGB010000041.1 GCA_030150315.1 Dokdonella sp.
GCGCGAAGTGCATCGCGACACGCACGGCTTCAACGAGGCGCTGCGCTCGGCGCTGCGCGAAGACCCCGACTACATCCTGGTCGGCGAAATGCGCGACATCGAGACGATCCGCCTGGCGCTTACCGCCGCGGAGACCGGACACCTGGTGTTCGCCACGCTGCACACCTCGTCGGCATCGAAGACGATCGACCGCATCATCGACGTGTTCCCGGCCGGCGAGAAGCCGATGGTGCGCTCGATGCTGTCCGAGTCGCTGCGCGCGGTGATTTCGCAGTCACTGCTGAAGAAAGTCGGCGGCGGCCGTATCGCCGCGCACGAGATCATGGTCGGCATCCCGGCGATCCGGAACCTGATCCGCGAGGACAAGGTCGCGCAGATGTATTCCGCGATCCAGACCGGCAGCCAGCACGGCATGCAGACGCTGGACCAGTGCCTGCAGGATCTGGTCAAGCGCGGCCTCGTCACGCGCCATCAGGCGATGACCTACGCGAAGAACAAGGAAATCTTCAAGTAGCCGGCAGCGGGCGCCATAGCGGCGCCCCTCGGGTCTTTCCCGCGCCGTTCCTTCCCGCACCGCATTCGCCGGCCCCTCGGGCCGGCCGGCAGCATGGCCGCGCGCCGCTGCGTCATTCCCGATCCGCCGTCTGGATGAATGGCCCGACCGTGCCGCATGGCACGGTTGCCGAAGGTATTGCCTCGGCTATCGTCGCTGTGTTCGCAACGATTGGGGGCGCAAATGGTCGAACGGATGCTCGTTGTGGTGTCGGTCATCGGCATGCTGGTCGCGAGCGGCTCCGCTCTCGCCGATGACGCTTTCGCACGCAATCCGGCGCAACCGGTGGACGCCGCCTATACCGCGAAGATCGCGCAATACACGACCGACAAGGCGTTCAACACGCGGCTGACGGATTACCTGCCGGCATCGCCCACGGTGCCGACGCCGGAAAAGGTACTCGGCGACGTCGCCGGCGCGCCGGACATGCTGCCGTATTCGGCCGACGTGTATCGCTATTTCCGCCTGCTGGCGGAGGCGACGCCGCGCGTCCGCGTCGTCAGTGCCGGTCGCAGCGAGGAAGGTCGCGAGATGATCGCGGTGGCGGTCGCCGACGAGAAGCTGCTCGACGATCTGGACGCGAATCGCGCGCGCCTCGCGCAACTGGCCGATCCGCGCACGCTTGGGCTGGACGATGCCAGGGCCGAGGCGCTGATCGCGCAGACGACGCCGGTCTACTACATCACCGGCACGATGCATTCGACCGAAACCGGCGCGCCGACCGCGCTGATGGAGCTGGCCTATCGCCTCGCGGTCGACGACGCGCCGTACATCCAGCGCATCCGCTCGCAGGTGGTCACGCTGATCACGCCGGTGGTCGAGGTCGATGGCCGCGACCGCATGGTCGACCTCTATCGCTGGCACAAGGCCAATCCGGACAAGCAATACCCGCGCCTGATCTACTGGGGCCACTACGTCGCCCACGACAACAACCGCGACGCGATGGCGCTGACCTTGAACCTCAGCCGCAACGTGCTCGATACCTTTCTCGGCTGGCATGCACAGGTGCTGCACGACCTGCACGAGTCGGTGCCGTTCCTCTACGACAACACCATCGGCGATGGCCCGTACAACGCATGGATCGATCCGATCCTGGTCAATGAATGGCAGCAGCTTGGCTGGAACAACATCGAGCAGCTGACCAAGCTCGGGCTGCCCGGCGTGTTCACGCACGGCGGTTTCGATACCTGGAGTCCGGGCTACATGATGTTCATGGCGGCGATGCACAACGGCATCAGCCGCCTCTATGAAACCTTCGGCAATGCCGGCGCCGATACGGTCGAGCGCATCCTGTCGCCCGACCAGTACGCACGCACCTGGTATCGCCCCAATCCGCCGCTGCCGAAAGTGCTGTGGTCGCAGCGCAACAACAACAACTACACCCAGGCCGGTCTGCTCACCGCGCTCGACTACTTCGCGCAGAACCGCACGATGTTCCTGCGCAACTTCTGGCTCAAGGGCAAGCGTTCGATCGAAAAACCCAAGACCGCCGGGCCTGCCGCCTATGTGCTGAGCGCCGACGACACGCGCAAGGGTGCGCAGGCGGAACTGCTGCGCGTCCTGCGTTTGCAGCATGTGGAAATCAGCCGCGCCGAACGCGCCTTCACGGTCGATGTGCCGGTGCTCGAGGTGAAGAAGCCAGCGCAAGGTGGCGATGCCGGCGACGACGGCAAGACGCTGACCCCGCAGCCCGCCACGCCCAAGCGTATTGCGCGTCAATTCCCGGCCGGCAGCTGGATCGTGCGCATGGACCAGCCGTACTCGCGCATCGCCGACACCCTGCTCGATCGCCAGTACTGGGCGCCCGACGATCCGCAGAAACGCCCCTACGACGACACCGGCTGGTCGCTCGGCGACTCGTTCGGCGTCGATGTCGCGCGTGTATCCGATGCCGCCGTGCTCGATGTGCCGATGCAGCGCGTCGATGCGATCGATGCACCGCGCTTCGAGCCGGCCTCGCTCGGCGTCGAAGGAAAGATGCCGCGCATCGCGATCCTGCACACCTGGCTGTCGACGCAGACCGAGGGCTGGTGGCGCATGGCGCTGGACAAGCTCGGCGTGAAATACAGCTACATCAGCACGCAGGACGTCGCCAGGGACGCCAACCTGCGTGGCAAATACGACGTGATCCTGTTCGGCCCGGTCGGCGCGCGCGATCCGCGCCAGATCGTCGAAGGCCTGCCGATGTACGGCAATGCGCTGCCGTGGCAAAAGACCAAGCTGACGCCGAACCTCGGCCTCATCGACTCGACCGCGGACATGCGCCCGGGCCTCGGCGCGACCGGCGTCGACAACCTCAAGCGCTTCGTCGCTGCGGGCGGCCTGCTCGTGACCAGCGAAGACACGGCGGAATTCGCCATCGCCAACGGTCTTGTGCCGGGCGTTTCGGTGGCGCCAAGGAAAGCGCTGCGCGTCGTCGGCAGCGTGCTCGGCGCCGTGCGTGTCGCCGACGACAGCCCGATCGCGCGCGGTTACGAGCGCCCCTTCGCGATGTACAGCGCAGACGGCCTTTCCTTCCGGGTCAGCAACCTGGTCGGCGGCGACGATGGCCTGCCGAACGCGAAGGACTACAAGCGCCCGACCGGCCGCGGCGGGCTGCACGATCAGGACGTTCCGGGGGGCCGCGCTTTCGACGCACCGCCGCTACTGCCGTTGGTCAAGCCGTGGCAGGCCACGCCGCTCAACATCGAGCAGGAGCGCAACAACCCGAACGTGATTCCGCCGGCGATGCGCCCGAAAG
>JASLGB010000167.1 GCA_030150315.1 Dokdonella sp.
CGAACTGCGCCGCGACGCTAGCCACGCCGCGGCGGCGGCCATCGCGGCCCTGCCCGGCCTTGAAGGCACGGAGGCCGAATGAGCACGGGCAGGCCGGCGACCGCGCGCACCACCGCCGGGATGCGCGTCGTCGCCGTCCTCCTGTTCGTCGCGATGATGGGCTTCGGCCCGCTCTCGGAAAACACCGCCGCCGAGAAGGTTTTCGCCTCGACACTGGTCGGCATCGTCCTGCTTGCCGCGGTCTTCGCCAGCGGGCGCCTGTCGTTCTCGCTGGTGTTCACGGCCCTGCTGTTCGGCCTGATCGAAGCGGCCGGCCGCTTCAAGTTCCTTTATCTCAACACGCCGCTGCTGGCGCCCGATCTCGAATACTTCGTCAATCGGGAAACGCTGGAACTGTTCACGCATTATCCGCCACTGCTCGCCAGCGGCCTCGCCGCGCTGCTGCTGGTGCCCCTGCTGCTGATCGTGTCGTGGCGCAGCGATGCGCCGACCTTCCTGCTGGCGCATGCGCGACCGGTGCGCGGCATCGCGCGCGTGCTCGGCCTCACCGCTTCCATCGCCCTGTTGCTGGCCTGCCTCAACGCCGGCGGCCCGTTCCGCACGCTGTTCAACAAGCCGATGTGGGTCGCCATCAACGATCGCAGCTTCATCACCGACTTCGTCACCTCGTTCAACGACACCGTCATCGAATGGCCGGAAATTCCGGCCGATGTCGACCGCAGCATTTCCTGGAAGCTCAACCGTCCGCTGCAGGCGCCGCCGACACCGCCCGACGTGGTCGCGGTACTCGAGGAAAGCACCTTTGATCCGCGCCTGCTCAAGCCCTGCACGCTGCCGCTGTGCACACTGCGCATGTTCGAGCCGGATTCGCGCACGCGCGCGCACGGGCCGCTCGGCGTGCACACCTTCGGCGGCGGCACCTGGACCAGCGAGTTCTCGCTGCTGACCGGGCTGGCGCACAACCTGTTCGGCAACGCCGGTCTGTACGCGCCCTACAACCTCGCGCCGCGCGTCGTGCACACCTTGCCCAAGGCGTTCCAGCAGGCCGGCTATCGCGCCATCGCCGTGTATCCGATGACGGGCGATTTCCTCAACGCGCGCAACGCCTACGACTACTACGGCTTCGATGCGTTCTACGACGGCACCGACTACGGCCTCGGCTGGGAAAGCCACGACGCCGACCTGCTGGAAGTCTTCAAGCGCATCCTCGCCGACGAGAAACGTGTCCATCCCGATCAGCCGCTGTTCGTGTTCCTGCTCACCCTGCATCAGCACGGACCGCACATGAAGCCACTGGCCGAACTGGCGCCGCCGTTCAACCAGCCGCTGTTTCCGAACCGCTTCAAGCCCAAGAAGCTCGACGACTGGCTCAACCTCAACCTCGGCAACTATCTCGAGCGCGCGCACGAATCGGACGCGATGATGTCCGACCTCGAAGCCCTCCTGCTCGACCGTCCGCAACCGACGGTGCTGATGCATTTCGGCGACCACCAGCCCTCGTTCGACGGCGCCATCAACCTGATTCCGAAGGCATTGCCCAAGGGCGCCGGGCCGAACGCACACTGGGTGACGTACTTCATGCTGAAGACGAATTTCCCGGTGCGCCGCCGCTTCGACTACCCGATCCTCGACATCGCCTTCCTCGGCTCGCTGCTGCTGGATGTGGCCGGCGTGCCGAAGGATCCGTTCTATCAGGCCAATACGCTGCTGCGCGAACGCTGCAAGGGCCGCTACCTCGACTGCAAGGACAAGCGCACGGTGACCTCGTACCACGACTACGTCTTCACGACACTCAAGGACCTGGCCGAATGAGCACTGCAGCGGAATTCGTCGCCGGCGTCGACGAAGCCGGTCGCGGCCCGCTGGCCGGGCCGGTCGTGGTGGCCGCGGTCATCCTCGATCCGCGCCGACCGATCGACGGACTGGCCGACTCCAAGGCGCTGGCCGAATCGCAGCGCGACGCGCTGGCACCGCTCATCCGCGAGCGGGCGCTGGCCTGGTCCCTGATCGTGGTGGATACCGACGAGATCGAGCGCCTGAACATCCTCGGCGCCACGATGGCCGGCATGACGCGCGCACTGGATGCGCTGACGCTAGCGCCGACGCTTGCCCTGATCGACGGCAACCGCCTGCCGAAAACACTCCGTTGCGCCGCCCGCGCCGTGGTCGGCGGCGATGCCTCGGAGCCGGCCATCGGTGCTGCCTCGATCCTTGCCAAGACCGAACGCGACCGGCGGATGCGCGCATTCGATCCGATCCACCCCGGCTACGGCTTCGCCCGCCACAAGGGCTATCCGACGCCCGAACACCTCGCTGCGCTGGAGCGCCTCGGCCCCTGCGCCATCCATCGCCGCGGCTTTGCGCCGGTGAAGCGCCTGATCGCACCCGGCCTGTTCCGCTGACCCGGGGCGAGCGAGCTCCTCGATCTTCGCTTTCGCCGGGTCGCGCATGGTGCTGGGAAAACGGCGCTGGCCGTCACGCTCCGAGGCAAAAAACCCGACACCCGCATGACGGTGTCGTTACCATGGCGTGAAATTTCAGCGACACGTCACGGGGAAAGGAAGATGCAGGCGAAGGACGCTTGGCGCTGGCTGCGCCGCATGCTCGGGATGGCCGTCGGCGCGGCGGCCTGCCTCTACGCCTTGTGGTTGCTGCTGCCGGGCGAAACGCGCGAGCCGGAACGGATGTTCTGCCTCGCCGCGACGCTGTGCAGTGCTTTGGCCTTGGCCGTGCTCAGCGGCCGCCCCGGCTTCGGCCTGCTGATGGCCGGCGTGCTGGCCGCCGGCCTGTGGATGAGCATCGAAGTCAAGCTGAGGTATCTGAGCACGCCGCTGCTGGCGCCGGATCTGCGCTATCTCGTCAGCACCTCCACGCTCGATGTGGTCCTGCACTACCCGAAGATCTGGCGACGTTTCGCCCTGGTGGCCACTGGCGCCGCGATGCTCGGCGGCCTCGTATGGTGGCTGGAATCGCCGGGCTGGTGGCGCCGAAGACGCTGGATCACCTGGGCTGTGGCGCTGCTGGTGGCGACGTTTCCGCTCGGTCTCATTGCGTGGCCGCACGGCCCGTTCCGGCAGGTGTACGCAACCCCCATGTGGGAGTTCGTGACCGAGGCCAAGCTCAATCCGGCGGCGACGTTCCTGCGCTCGTTCTCACGCATGCAGGTGGAGTTGCCGCCGCACGCATCCGCACCACCGGATGCCTTCGACTGGGGCGCCGGCATGGAGGCACCGGGTTCCGCCGCGCAGTGGCCGGCCAAGCGCCCGGACCTGTTTGTCGTGCTGGAGGAAAGCACCGTCGATCCACGCTACTGGTCGGCCTGCGACGTGCCGCTGTGCACGGCGTCGATGTTCGATCCCGATCCGTGGACCCGCGCGCACGGCCCCTTGCGCGTACACACCTACGGCGGCGGCACCTGGACCAGTGAGTTCGCGTTCCTGACCGGCCTGCCGCACACCCTGTTCGGGCCGGCCGGTTTGTATGCACCGTTCAACCTCGCGCCGCGCATCCGCGCGAGTTTGCCGCGGCACTTGAAAACCCTTGGCTACCGGACGGTGGCGGTGTACTCGATGCCGCGCGACTTCCTGCGCGCGCAACAGGCCTACGCCGACTATGGCATCGACGAATATGTCGATGCGAACGACCATGGCCTGGTCTGGGAAAGCACCGATGCCGACCTCATGCGCGGTGCCGAAAAGGTACTTGATGGTCTGCGCGCGAAGGACGACCGACCGTTGTTTTTCATGATCCTGACCATGCGCCAGCACGGTCCTCACGATTACCCGCTCGATCGATTGCCGGTGCCTTGGAACCGGCCACCGCTGCGCAATCAGGACGACCGCGTCAATCGCAATTTCGCCCACTACCTGTACCGCCTGCATCAATCGAGCAAGGCTCTTGCCGCCTTGCGCCAGCGCCTGTTCGACGACGGCCGCCCGTTTGTTCTGGCGCATTTCGGCGACCACCGCCCGGGCTTCGACGGCCTCGAAGCCTCCCTGGCCGACAGCCTGCCCTCATCGCTGGCCGATCCCCGCACGCTGACTTATTACCGCATCGACAGCAGCGAACCCGGCCCCGACCGTTCGCTGGACGGCCCCGTCGACATCGCGTTCCTCGGCAGCCTGCTGCTGGACGTGGCCGGCCTGCCCCGCGGGCCGTGGTTCGAGGCCAATGCGCGCATGCGCGACCGCTGCGATGGCCGTTTCACGGACTGCCCGGATCAGCGCCTGCTCGACTCCTTCCTCGGCTACGCGCTGGACACGCTGCACGTGCTGGAGAAGTAGCCAGCGCCACGGACGCGCGGCTGTCAATCTTGCCGCTGCCGGGGGCAGCCACTACGCTGGCCTGCCCAGTGTCGCCGCCCGCCATGTCCCCCGGTTTCGTCCATCTCCACGTGCACAGCGAGTACTCGCTGACCGACTCGACGATTCGTGTCGGCGATCTGGTTCGTGCCTGCAAGAACGCGGAAATGCCGGCGGTGGCGCTGACCGACCAGAGCAACCTTTTTGCGCTGGTGAAGTTCTACAAGACCGCCGAAAGCGCCGGCATCAAGCCAATCGTCGGCAGCGACCTGTGGTTGCCCAATCCCGAGGACGCGCATCGTCCGCTGCGCGCCAGCGTGCTGTGCCAGGACCGCACCGGCTACCTGAATCTTTCGCACCTGCTCACGCGCGCGCACGTCGAAGGCCGCCACGGCGACTACGCGATGATCGACCCGCTCTGGCTGCAGGAGCTGGGCACCGGCCTGATCCTGCTGCTTGGCCCGCACAGCGACATCGGCCAGATGCTGGCCGGCGGCCGCGACGAGGCCGCCCTGGAGCGCGCGCAGTGGTGGCGCTCGCACTTCCCCGAGCGCTTCTATCTGGAGGGCATGCGCACGCAGCGGCCCGGCGAAGAGCCGTTCCTTGCGCGCGCGCTCGACCTGGCGGCGCGGCTGGATCTGCCCGTGGTCGCGAGCAACGACGTGCGCTTCCTGCAGCGCGACGACTTCGACGCGCACGAGGCGCGCGTGTGC
>JASLGB010000198.1 GCA_030150315.1 Dokdonella sp.
TTCGCGAACGGCTGGCACAATCTGCCAGCCATCGCCGACCGTGTGCGCCCGGTCGTCCAACCCAATGCCTCTTCCTACCGCATCCGAACCGGAGTCTCCGATGTCCGCAGCCGTTCCTTCCCCCCATGTGTTCGACGCCACCGAAGCCAATTTCCAGAACGACGTTCTGGAAGCCTCGTTCGACCAGCCGGTCCTGGTCGACCTGTGGGCCGAGTGGTGCGGCCCCTGCAAGACGCTCGGCCCGCTGCTGGAGAAGGTCGTCGACAGCTTCCACGGCGCCGTGCGCATGGCCAAGGTCGACGTGGACAAGGAACAGGCGCTGGCCGCCATGTTCGGCGTGCGCAGCATCCCGACCGTAGTGCTGCTGCGCGACGGCCAGCCCGTCGACGGCTTCAACGGCGCCTTGCCGGAAGGGGCCATCCGCGAATTCCTGCTGCGCCATGTGCAGCCGCGCGAGGCCGGTGAAGATGCCGTTGCCGACACGCCCGCCGTGCAGGAGACGCCCGAGCAGACGATCGCGCGCCTGCAGCAGGAAATCGCCGCCGAGCCGGACAAGGCCGAACTGAAACTCGACCTCGCCGTCGCGCAGATGCAGGTCGGCAATGCCGCCGCGGCAGAGGCGGAACTGGATGCGCTGCCGGCCAACCTGTCCGGCGACGACCGCGCCAAGCGCCTGCGCGGCCAGCTCGACTTCGCCCACGCGCTCAAGGACGCGCCCGGCGCAGCCGAACTTGAGGCCCGCATCGCGCGCGATCCCGCCGATCACGACGCGCGCGACCTGCTCGGCGTGCGCCTGTTGATTCAGGGCGAGACGGCGCCGGCGCTGGACCAGTTCCTCGAAATCCTCAAGGCCAGCCGCGACTGGAACGACGGGCTGGCAAAGAAGCGCCTCGTCTCCGCGTTCAACGTCATCGACGACGAGGATCTGGTGGGAACTTATCGCCGCAGGATGTCGTCCTTGCTGTTCTGACCGGACCGCTCCCGCAGCCGATGCCGCCCGCGCAGGAATGACGACATGAACGACGTCGCAAGCAAGGTTCCCGCGGTAACGCTCGGCTTCTGGGTCATCAAGACGCTGGCGACGACGCTCGGCGAAACCGGCGGCGATGCGCTGTCGATGACGCTGGGCCTCGGCTATCTGGTCAGCACCGCGATCTTCGCCGCCGCTTTCGCCGCCGCCGTGGCGGCGCAGATCGCCTCGCGGCGCTTCCAGCCCTGGCTGTACTGGACGACGATCGTCGCCACGACCACCGTCGGCACCACGCTGGCCGACTTCGCCGACCGCTCGCTCGGCATCGGCTACGCCGGCGGCAGTTCGCTGCTGCTGGCGGCGCTGCTGCTCACCCTGCTGGTCTGGTGGCGCACGCTCGGCATGGTCTCGGTCGCCAGCGTGTCCACGCCGCGCGCCGAAGCGTTCTACTGGCTGACGATCCTGTTTTCGCAGACGCTCGGCACCGCACTCGGCGACTGGACCGCCGACACCATGGCGTTCGGCTACCTCGGCCCGGCCTTCGTCTTCGGCGGCGCGCTGGCGCTGGTGGCGCTCGCATGGCGCTTCACCGCCGTCTCGCGCACGCTGCTGTTCTGGGCGGCCTTCGTGCTGACCCGGCCGCTCGGTGCGGTGGTCGGCGACTTTCTCGACAAACCCATCGCCAACGGCGGCCTCGACCTCGGCCGCTTCGCCGCGTCAGCGGTGCTGCTGCTGGCGATCGGCCTGTGCATCCACTTCCTGCCGCAGCGCGCTGCGCGCACGCCGCACTGAGCCCGCTCAGGCCGGCGCCGCCCCGCGCAGGCCGCGCCGCATCAGCAGTCCGATCACGACAAACAGCGCCGCCGCGCTCAGCGCCAGCGACCAGTGGATGCCGATGCGCGCGCCGACCAGGCCCACGGTGATGCCGCTGAACATGCGCATGCCGCTGGCGAACATGTTGAACACGCCGATCGCGCGGCCGCGCATGTCCGCCGGGGCGTCCAGCTGCACCAGAGTTTGCGCCATCGCGTTGAACGACAACTCCATGAAACCAGTGGCAAACAGCAGCGCCAGCGCCAGCGGATAGCTGTCGGTCAACGCGAAGCTGCCGAGCGCGATGCACCAGCCCATCGCCAGGATGCACGCCGTGCGTGCGCGCGGCGCCAGCAGGCTGCGGCTCTCCAGCACGAATCCCGCGGTCAGCGCGCCCGCCGCATCGGCACCGAGCAGCATGCTGTAGAAGAAGTCGGCCCGATCCTGCCCAAGGTCGTGTGCAAAACCGGGCATCTGCGCCTGATACGCATTGCCGATGAACAGCGACGCGCCACCGGCGAGCAAGGTCATCACCAGGATCACGCGGTGCTGCGCAATCTCGCGCAAGGCCTGCACCACGTCACCCAGCGTGCGCACCGCGCGCGTCGCCACCGCCGCACCGGCGCTGCGGAACTTCGGCCCATACGGCGCCACCGCCAGCCACGCGATGAAGGGCAGATACAGCAGCGCGTTGACGAGGATGCCCAGATTCGGCCCCAGCCACAGCAGCAGCGCGCCGCCGATGCCCGGCCCGAGCAGCATGCCCAATTGGCGCGAGGTCGCGTTCAAGCGCACCGCGCTTTGCAGTTGCTCGCGGCCGACGATGTCGTACAGCAACAACTGCGACGCCGGCCCCCACAGCACCCCGGCAATGCCGTGCACGATCAAGAGCACCGCCGCGTGCCACATCTGCAAGGCCCCGCTGAGAAACAGCAGCCCCCACGCGATCGACACACCCATGAACAGCACCATGCCGATCTGGATCATGCGGCGCGGGTCGTACCGGTCGGCGACCGACCCGGAATAGACCGAGAACAGCAGGAATGGCAGCCAGTGCGACACCACCGCGAAGCCACCGAGCGCGGGCGACTTGAAGTGCTCGAAGATGACCCAGTAGCTGATCACGTGTTCGATGTTGTCGGCCATCATGGCCAGCGCCGACAACAGGAAATAGGCGCGGAAACCCTTGTGGCGCAGGGCGGCGAAGGCAAGCGGTGCAGCAGGCTGGGCAGGAGGCGACACGGAACGGGCCGAAGCGGGAAGTGCGCGAGTATAGGCTCCGGTCCAGCGTCGCCGCCGATCTCTTCCCCTCACGCGGCATGAGGCGTGCTTCGAAGGGCCGCGGTTGACTGACGGCGGCGCAGCCCGCAGGTTGATGCCCCCGTCCCGCCACTTCCCAAATCGATGATCGCCAATGTTTCGCCGCGCACGATGCGCCGACTGATGAACTTGTGGCCGCCGTTCCTGTTCTGCGGCATCCGCGTGCTCGAGATCGGCGACGACTGGCGCCATGCGCGCATCGTGCTGCGCAAGCGCTGGTACAACCGCAACGCCTTCGGCACGCAGTACGGCGGCAACCTGTTCTCGATGACCGATCCGTTCTGGGCGGTGCTGGTCGTGCAGTGCCTCGGCCGCGGCTACATCGTGTGG
>JASLGB010000229.1 GCA_030150315.1 Dokdonella sp.
CCTTGCTCTCATGCAGGCCCTGACGGCATTGGCCGCCCTGTTGCACGATCTAGGCAAGGCCACGGCGGCCTTTCACGCGATGCTCGATCTCGCCGCGCGCGGCCAGTTCGGCCCCACTTTTCCGAAGACGCATTACCGCCACGAATGGGTTTCGGTACGCCTGTTCCAGGCCTTTGTCGGAACCGATGACGATACGACCTGGTTGCAGCGATTGATCGATGCCAACCAACGACAGGACATGCAGGCCTGGCTGGCGGAATGGCTCGCCCAAGACCGCCTGCGATGCGACGGCATGCCGCTGGGATCACACGCACGCCTCGACCCACCGTTCAGCACTCTGCCACCGTTGGCGCGTGCCGTGGCGTGGCTGGTGCTGACCCACCATCGGCTGCCTGCGCTGCCCGTCTCGCGCCCGTGCAGCGGCGAGGATGCGGACGAGGACACCGATCATTCGCGCGACCCGTTTCGCCGCTATGCCGCGAAAGCACCGCCGCTCAACGCCGATGACCTGCACGCCCTGCTGGAGCGCGTCAGCGCCGATTGGAACGAGCCCGCGCGCGACCGTACCGACGCGGATATCGCGTCCTACTGGCGCTTTCCAAACGGCCTGCCCGTGACGAACCCGGCATGGCGCAAACAGGCCGCGCGCCAGGCGCAAGCCTTGTTGGCCCTGCCACCGGCACCGACCGATCGGCCATGGCTACACGATCCCTATGTCATGCATGTGTCGCGGCTGGGTCTGATGCTGGCCGACCACTACTACTCCAGCCTGACATTCCAGCGGACTACCCCGCCGGACAATACCCCGGCGTGGCTGCCGGCGCCGGAGCGGAAACCCTACCTGCAGCCCAACGGCAAACTACTGGCCAACACCGCCCGCTGCGATGGGCGAACACGGCCCAACCCAACGCTGGACGAACATCTGCTGGGCGTACAGGCCAATGCCAGCCGCGTGCTGCACGCCTTACCGGCACTCACGCGCAGCCTGCCTGCCTTGCAGCGGCATCGCGGACTGGCCAAACGCAGCCAGCAAGCCGCCTTCCGCTGGCAGGACAAGGCTGCCGATCTGGCGCGTTCGGTGCGTGAGCGCAGCGCCGGGCACGGCGCGTTCATCGTCAACATGGCCTCCACTGGCTGCGGCAAGACGCTGGGCAACGCGCGCATCATGAACGCGCTGGCCGATCCCGTGTTGGGCATGCGCTGCGCGTTCGCCATCGGCCTGCGCACGCTCACCCAGCAAACCGGCCGCAGCTTCCAGCGCGACCTCACACTGGGCGATGACGAGCTGGCCATCCTGGTCGGCGGCGGTGCGAGCCGCGCGCTGTTCGAGCACTACGAGGCCAAGGCCGAAGCCAGCGGCTCCGCCTCGCGCCAGGCCTTGCTCGAAGAAGACAGCCATGTGCTTTACGAAGGCGATGACCGCCACCCACTGCTGCAACGGCTTACCGGCGACGCCCGCGCCCGCCGCCTGATCGCCGCGCCGGTGCTGGTGTGCACGGTGGACCACCTCACCCCGGCCACCGAAAGCCTGCGCGGCGGCCGTCAGATCGCACCCATGCTGCGCCTGATGACCGGTGATCTGGTGCTGGACGAACCGGACGATTTCGACATCACCGACCTGCCTGCGCTGACCCGACTGGTGCACTGGGCCGGCCTGCTCGGCTCGCGTGTGCTGCTGTCCTCGGCCACCTTGCCGCCGGCGTTGGTGCAAGGCCTGTTCGAGGCCTACCGCGATGGCCGTCGCCACTGGCAGCGCCACCGCGGCGAGCGCCCATCGGAAACTCCACGCATCGCCTGTGTGTGGATCGACGAATTCAAGCAGGCGCATGTCGACTGCGCCGATGTCGCCGCGTTCAAGCAGGCGCACGACGCCTTTGCCGACGCGCGTTACGGGCAACTGACCAAGGCCGGCGTACGCCGCATCGCCGAGTTGCTGCCGGTGGCCCTCGACACCCGCAACAAGGACGAGAGGCGCCACCAATGGGCGGCACTTCTGCGCGACGCCGCGTTACGCCTGCACGCCGATCCGCAGAACCATGTGGTCGATCCGCGCAGCGGCAAGCGCGTCAGCTTCGGCCTGATCCGCATGGCCAATATCGACCCGCTGTTCGATACCGCGCTGGCGCTGTTCCAGAAGGGCGCGCCTGCCGGCACCCGCATCCATCTGTGCGTCTACCATTCGCAGCACCCGCTGCTGATGCGCTCGGCCATCGAGCACCGGCTCGACACCGTGCTCGACCGTCGCCGGAAAGAAGTCACTGACCAAGACCCTGCTCTGGCACAGCCTCAGATACGCCAGGCGCTGGATGCCCATACGGAACCCGACCAGCTTTTCATTGTGCTCGGCAGCCCAGTCACGGAAGTTGGCCGCGATCACGACTACGACTGGGCGGTGGTGGAGCCGTCCTCCCTGCGCTCGCTGATCCAGCTGGCCGGGCGCGTGCGCCGCCATCGACCGGAGCCGGTCGCCACCCCCAATGTACTGGTGCTCGACACCAACCTGCGCGCGCTCGAAAACCGGAACCCGAACGAAGCGGCGTACTGCCGACCGGGCTTTGAGCAGGACAAACGCGCCAGCAAAGACAGGGCGCGCCAGCCGAACTTCCACCTGCGCAGCCATCGGCTGAGCGACCTGCTCGGCGATCTGCTCGATGCGGACGGACGCTGGCCGCTCGATGCGCGCCCGCGCCTGCGGCTTCCCGCAGGCCGCTCCGTCGATCCCACGCGCAAGCTCATCGACCTGGAACATGCGCGTCTGCGCCACGCCATGCGGCCAGACCTGCCGAGGACCGCCGACACGCCCGAAACCGCCGACGCCACACCGTGGATGGTCAACGCCAGCACCCACTGGAACGGCCCGCAGGTCTGGCTCAGCGGCGTACTGCCGCAAACCCAGCGCTTCCGCGACGACCCGATGCCGCGCGTCGACGTGGTGCTGCTGCCGGATGACGACGAGGAAACGCTGCACCTGCATCGCGTCGTGGGCGGCGAGCGGCGCGGCACCTCGCTTTACGTCGCCATCGAAGAAAGCGCCTGCACCCGCCTGCCCGACAGCGCGGTGAGCGGCCCGGGCATCGCCCCGTGGGGCCGCGACGACCTGCTGACCCTGCTTGCCGAACTGGCCGAGGCGCGCGGCGAAAGCCTGCGCGACTGCGCCCGATCCTTCACCACCGCCAGCCTGCCCCGCTCGGAGCGAGGCTGGCGGTTCCATCCCGTGCTGGGCTTCAACAAGGAGGGGACATGAGCTGGACACATCCGCACAACACACGTCGAAGGGAGGTAGAACATGGCGGACGCCATTGATGCTGCGGAACCGGCGTCGTTCCGCGCCGCCATCGCCACGTTCATCCAGGGGCGGTTGCAGGCCAAGCTCGACAAGCTTGCCGAGGATGATCCCAAGCGCACCGAACTGCTCGCACAACACCAGCGCGCGCCATGGTTGGACGATGCCGCGCGCCGCGTGCGGCAGATCCAGGCCGTCACCCACTCGCTCAAGCCCATCCATCCGGATGCGCGCGGCACCAACCTCTACGCCCCTCCCACGCAGATGCGGCAGCTCGACGAGATCGGCAGCCACGTGCTCGGCGATCGCTTTGATGCCGACGTGGTGGGCAATGCGGCGGCCCTCGACGTCTACAAGCTGCTGAAGCTCCAGGTGAACGGACAGACCCTGCTCGATGCGCTCGCGAAAAATCAGGGCGACGCGCTGGCCGCGCTGAGTGACGACGCGGAACACGCGAAGGTCTGGCGGGATGCCTTCGTCGGATTGATCGGTGAACGGGACGAGACCGCCAGCTCGCACGAGCGGGCCAAACAGCTCTATTGGCTGACCGGCGATGACCCC